>NZ_JAPDBZ010000067.1:0-21337 GCF_027705505.1 Aeromonas sp. QDB56 | reverse complement strand
AAAGCCAAACCACAGAAGTATGCGACGAGAAAACCTAGTAAAAACAATGCCAGTCAGGCTTAACTGACTGGCATTAGACCCCGGGGTCGCCTTTTTCATCTCTGTTCGCCGCTGGAAGTGCGTTGGTCGGGGCCTGCCAGGCAGCGGCCATGTCACCGACCCGGCAGCCCCATCAAAAAACCCGGCCTTGGCCGGGTTTTACGCTTATCCGCGCTCGCGGATGGTCTTGATGATGTCGGTGGTGGAGCAGCCGTCCTCGAAGTTCAGCACCCGCACCTCGCCGCCATTGGCGGTCACCTCGGCGTAACCGGCGATCTCTTCGGGCTTGTAGTCGCCCCCCTTGACCAGGAGGTCTGGCAGGATCTCGGCGATCAGACGCTGGGGAGTGTCTTCGCTGAAGGGGACCACCCAGTCCACGGCACCCAGGGCCGCCAGCACAGTCATACGGCGCTCGGTCGGGTTGACCGGGCGACCCGGCCCCTTGAGGCGACGCACGGACTCGTCGGTGTTCACCGCCACGATCAGGCGGTCCCCCAGCTTGCCCGCATTGGCCAGATAGGAGACATGACCCGCGTGCAGAATGTCGAAGCAGCCGTTGGTCATCACCACCTTCTCGCCGCGCAGACGGGCGGCCTGGACGGCCACCTTGAGCTGGGCCTCGGACATGACGCCAAAGCCGGTCTCCTGCTCGGTGTAGAGGGCGTTGGCCAGTTCCACCGGGCTCACGGTGGAGGTCCCCAGCTTGCCGACCACGATGCCGGCGGCGGTGTTGGCCAGGGCGCAGGCCTCATCCAGACTCTTGCCTGCGGCAAGGGAAGTCGCCAGGGTGGAGATGACGGTGTCACCGGCACCGGTGACGTCATAGACCTCGTGGGCCTGGGCCGGCAGGTGCAGCTCGGGCTGCCCTTCGCGGATCAGGGTCATGCCGTTCTCGGAACGGGTGACCAGCAGGGCATCCAGCTCGAAGCGCTTGACCAGCTCCAGCCCCCTGGCGACCAGGTCTTCTTCCCCCTTCACCTTGCCCACCACGGCCTCGAACTCGGACATGTTGGGGGTCAGCAGGGTGGCACCACGGTACTTCTCGAAATCGGTCCCCTTGGGGTCGACCAGCACGGGGATACCGGCGGCGCGGGCACGCCGGATCATGCCGGGCACGTCGTTGAGGGCGCCCTTTCCGTAGTCGGAGAGGATCATCACGTCCGCCTGGGGCAGCGCCTGCTCCACCTTGCCCATCAGCAGGCTGGCATCCACGTCGTGGAAGGCCTCTTCGAAGTCGAGACGCAGCAGTTGCTGGTTGCGGGACAGCACCCGCAGCTTGGTGATGGTCGGATAGTCGGTCAGGCGCACGAAATCACAGGCCACCTTGACCCCGGCCATCTGGCTGGCGAGGGCATCGGCGGCTTCATCCTGACCGGTCAGGCCCAGCAGCACGGCCTGGGCGCCGAGGGCGGCGGAGTTGAGCGCCACGTTGGCGGCGCCACCCGGACGCTCCTCGATGTGTTCGACCTTGACCACGGGGACCGGCGCCTCGGGGGAGATCCGGCCGGTAGGGCCATGCCAGTAGCGATCCAACATGACATCGCCAACGACCAGGATGCGGGCTTTTTCAAACTCGGGCAGGGTGATTTTCATCTGTATCGGCTCTCAAAACCTGAAAAATTCAGCGGCCGATTTTATCACACTCTTTTCCGGGGCGTGAAAAAAGCACGGCCCTGCCCCCTGATGCCCCCTCTGACCAGATGACGGCGATTCGCGCCCGCCCCCGCTTTTCGGATAGAATCCTCCACATGCGAGTGACCGCATCCGCGCCGGGCCACCCCACACAGGCCCCCCGGTTCGGTCGGACTCCCCCCTTTGCCTTTGCGAACAAGAGACTCTTCATGGCCCAAGAACACGCTCCCCGCCTCGAACCCCGTCTGTTCCATCCCCGTTACTGGGGGAGCTGGCTGGGCCTCTCCCTGCTCTGGCTGCTGGTGTTGCTGCCCTGGCGCAGTCAGATGTGGCTGGGCCGCCAGCTCGGCACCCTGGCCCGCAAGCTGCTGAAATCCCGCGTCAAGATTGCCCGCCGCAACCTGGAGCTGGCGATGCCCGAGCTCAGCCGGGATGAGCGCGAAGCCCTCCTGGTGCAGAACTTCGAGAGCGTGGGTTGCGCCATCTTCGAGGTGGGCATGGCCTGGTTCTGGCCAGACTGGCGGATGCGCCGCCTGATGAAGGTGGAAGGGGAAGAGCACGTCATCAACGCCATGGAGAAGGGCCAGGGGATGCTGCTGCTCTCCTGCCACTTCCTGACGCTGGAGCTCAATGCCCGCTGCTTCGGCCTGGTGCGCCCCGGGGTCGGTGTCTATCGCCCCAACACCAATCCGGTGCTGGAGTACGCCCAGTACCACGGTCGCTGCGCCTCCAACAAATACCTAGTGGACCGGATGGACGTGAAGGGGATGATCAAGGCGCTGCGCAACGGTGACGCCCTCTGGTATGCACCGGATCACGACTACGGCAGCCATGCCAGCGTCTTCGTGCCCTACTTCGCGGTGGTGCAGGCCGCCACCATCACGGGGACCGCCACCCTGGCCCGGGTGAAGAACACCGTCACCCTGCCCTGCTACAACATCCGCACCAAAGAGGGCTACACCCTGCATATAGGGGCGCCGCTGGAAGGCTACCCGAGCGGCGACGATCTGGCCGACGCCAGCCGCGCCAATCGCGAGATTGAAGCCGCCGTGCGCAAGGCACCGGAGCAGTACATGTGGCTGCACCGCCGCTTCAAGACCCGCCCCAATCCGGACGATCCCGGCTACTACTGATGCCCTCCCGCCCCGTCGACCGGGCAAGTCCAGACGACAGGACAGGATGGCACCGCGCCCCATGAAAAAGCCCTCGCACTGCGAGCAATGCTGTTCACTTAAGAGAATTTGAGTTCCAGTCCACGTAGTATCAGGGCTAAAAAATGAGGGAGGCATGATGCCTCCCTCTTTCTATTGCAAGCCACGCTGGATAAAGGCTGAAGGAACATCGACTGGAAACAGCCTTGCTCCCCCAACTCAAGTCGCATTTATGAATAATTAGTCAAAAATGTGCTTATCTGAACAGCATTGCTCGCACTGCGAGGGCTTTTTTGTTGGCTGCCAGCGTCTGCCTTACTGGCGGATCAGGCGGTAGATGGCGTAGCCGGGGTGCTTGGCGTCATCCATCGGCAGGGTGGACTGGTACGACAGATCCGCCCCCGCCAGGGCCTTGGCCTCGTCAGTCGGCGAGGAGTAGAGGCGCACGTCCACGTTGGCGGGCAGGGCCTTCATGTGCCAGTTGTTGTTGGCCGCCGGGCTGAAGCCGGCCGGGTTGTCCGCAGACTGGGCCTTCAGGTACTGGGCGATGATCTCCCGCGTCTCGAAGGGATCTTCATGGACGATGTTGCTGCCGTCGATGCCCGGGAAGTGGCCGCCGCCGCTGGCGCGGTAGTTGTTGGTCACCACGTAGAACTTCTGGGCCGGGTCCACGGGCTGGCCGTTGAAGGTGAGGCCGCTGATGCGCTGGCCGTCGCTCACCTTGACCCCGTCCTTGCTGTAGCGGGCCGGCTGGGTGATGTCCACCTCGTAGCTGACCCCGTCAATCACATCGAAGTTGTAGGTGGGGAAGCTCTCGTTCACCAGCCACTGCACCCCGGTCTTGCCGGTGTCGATCTGGTTGAACTGGCCGGCGCTCATCTCCAGCCACTCCTTGACGGTGGCCCCGTTCACCTCGACCACCTGCAGGGTGTTCGGATAGATATAAAGGTCGGAGACGTTGCGCAGGGAGATGTCACCCTGGGCCACGTAGGTGAAGTCGTTGATGCCGTTGCGACCGCCACGGAAGGGGGCCGCCACCGAGAGGATCGGGTAGGACTCCTTGAGCAGGCCGTCTTGTTGCAATTGCTCCGCGTGGCGGCGCTGGGCATCGCTCACCAGCTGCACCGAGGGGTCGTCCTGTACCAGGGCGAAGAAGCTGTGGATGGGGGAGGTGATCTTGCCGAGCGGCTCGTCCAGCCACTGGTTGGTGGCGTCGTGATCCGCCTGCACCAGGTCCACCACCCGCTGATCCACCGCACTGCCCTCGCTGGCGTCGATCTTGCGCAGGCTGGCCTGGCTCTGCTTCACCTGCCACTTGCCGTCCACCTGTTCCAGCTTGAGGTCGATGATGCCGAGGTGGTTGCCCCAGTAGCCGGGCATCACGGTGGGGATGCCGCTAAGGGTACCGGCCTGGTTGTCCACCTCCGGCAGATCCGGGAAGTCCCCGGGGAAGTTCTTGTGGGCGTGGCCCAGCATCAGGGCATCCACCCCTTTCACCTTGGCCAGATGCCAGGCGGAGTTCTCCATCATGGCCTCGTAGCTGCTGGCATTGATGCCGGTGTGAGCCACCACCACCACGATGTCGGCGCCCTTGGCGCGCAGCTCGGGCACATAGTGATTGGCGGTCTCGACCATGTCGGCCACCACCACCTTGCCCTCCAGATGACGCTTGTCCCACTGCAGCACCTGGGGCGGGGTCAGACCCAGGATGCCCACCTTGACGCTCTGGCGCTGGCCCTTGTCATCGGTCACCTCGCGCTCCAGCAGCAGATAGGGGGTGAACTTGTTGCCGCTCCAGTCAATTTGCCCCTTGGCATCGCGCTTGAAGGCCCCCGCCTCGAACACGTTGGCGTTCACATAGGGGAAGTCGGCTCCCGCCAGCACCTTGCCGAGGTAGTCCAGGCCGTAGTTGAACTCGTGGTTGCCCAGGTTGCCCGCGTCGTAGCCCAGCTCGTTCATCGCCTTGAACACCGGGTGCGCCTGCCTCTCGAGGTAGCCGGCACCGGACTGCTCGAAGATGTAGTCCGCCAGCGGCGTGCCCTGAATGAGGTCGCCATTGTCGAGCAGCAGGTTGTTGGGGTTCTCGGCGCGGGCGGCGCGGATCAGCAGGGCGGTGCGGGAGAGGCCGAACTTGCGATCCTCCTTGTTCTGGTAGTAGTCGTACCCCAGCACGTTGGAGTGGATGTCGGAGGTCTGGATCAGGCGCAGGGAGACGGTCCCCGGCTGCGCCTTGCTGTCATTCTCGTTGCTGCAGGCAGACAGCAGCACGATGGCGGCAATAGCCCCCAGCTTCATGGTGTTATTCACTGTTTTTTCCCTTTTATTATGTGTAACGCTTTACCAGCGCCGGGAATTTAACAGACGAATATGTCAGCAGATGGCACCGGGACTCATTTTTATGAAGCCCGGCACAAAAATAGCCTCATGAGGCCGGTATGGCACCCAATGCCAGCTTGACCGCCAGCACCAGCATGATGAGACCTACAACAAGATCAATGGCTTGCTGCACCCGGCCCCGGGCAAGCCAGGGGGAGAGTGCCGCCGCCCCGAACGCCAGTCCGTAGAACCAGACCAGGGAAGCCAGCATGGCCCCCGCCGCGAAGGCGGGTCTGAGCTCCTCGGCAAACTGGCTGCCGAAGGAACCAAGCAACATCAGGGTATCCAGGTAGACATGGGGATTGAGCAGAGTGACTCCGAGGGTCATGGCCAGCACGCTCTTGACCCCCATCAACCGGGGCGAGTCCGCCAGGGCCGCCTCCTGGCCGCGCCAGGCACTGCGCAGGGAACGGATACCGAACCAGCCGAGGAAGAGCACGCCGCCCCAGGTCAGCAGGGCCAGGCCGATCGGGCTGGCCGCCAGCAGGTTGGCCCCGCCGAACACCCCGATGCCGATCAGCACGAGATCGCACAGGCAGCAGAGGGTCGCCGTCAGCAGGTGGTGATTGCGGTGAATGCCCCGGCTCAGCACGAAGGCATTCTGGGCCCCGATGGGGATGATCATGGCGAGGCCGAGGGTAAAGCCTTGCAGGGTGGTGGCGAACATGGGGATGCGTTCCTGTGAAAGAGAGAAACGCACTATAAGGGGGCGCGGGTAATCAGAGAAATTCATTCATTTTCTGATGCATTCATAAAACTGATGAAAACCGGGTCGAAACCACACAAAGAAGGTTGTCAATTGCAGGATCTGACAATTGTGGGGTCACAGCCCCGCCCCGAGAATCGGCGGCAGGATGGGACGGCGCAGGACAGCGGTGATGGCGACAGAGGGGATGCCAGGCGACGAGCCGGTGCCGCCGGGCCTGTATTCACTGCAGCAGGGAGGGGAAGTTGGTGACCACCACCTGCTCCAGGTTCGGCAGCAGGATGCCGCTGCTCACCCCCTTGGCGATGGCCTGGTAGCGGTTCATCGACCCCGTCTTGCGGGTGACCTGATTGAGGTGGTAGTTCACAGTGCGCTCCGTGATGCCGAGGATGCAGGCGATCTCCCCCGATGTCTTCCCTTCGCTTGCCCAGAACAGGCACTCGGTTTCCCGCTCCGTCAGGGGCTCCTGGGGATCGTCCTCCCTCATGCTCTGGCGCACGATCCGGATCGCCGCCTCGAAGATGTAGTTGGACATCCAGGAGAGGATGGGCGAGGACTCCAGCATCAGATCGCTCGACGCCCGCTCCCGGGTGATGAAAGAGAGTATGCCGTTCTCCCCCGCCGCCCCGTGCAGCGGGAACGAGATGCCGTTGCGCAACCCGAATTCCGCCGCCAGCCCCATCACATCCATGCTCCCCTCTTGCAGGAAGCGCGCCTTCTCGTCCAGCCGGTTCCAGTAGATGGGCAGGGTCTGCCTGCGGGCGAGCTGGATGATGGGATCGCAGGCCAGCATGTTGTTCAGGGTGTAGGCCTGTACCCAGGAGTCGGGGCACTGGTTGAACAGCACCACCTTGGGCCTTTGCATCGACATGGGCAGGATGAGGGCGAAGCGGTAGTAGTCGTAACCCATTCCCAGGGTGAAGCGGCCGATGAGCTCGGACAACCGGTTGCCATCGGTCACCAGCGTGAAATGTTCCAGGTACTCAAGCAGTTGGTCGCGTGTCATAGGCAAGCCTCCCCTGGCCAAGGCCTTGGATTATAGCGCCTAACCATGAAATGGAGAGACATGAATGCTTGTTTTCAAAGGAAAATTGAAAGAACACCCCAGATGGGAGGTCGAAAACGAGCTCTACCGATTTCGCAACCGCGTCTTCTCCGATCGACTCGGTTGGGACGTGGAATCCCGCCGTGGCCTGGAGCGGGACAACTTCGACAAGCCCGACACCCACTGGGTGCTGATTGAAGACAAGCAGGGGTTGTGCGGCTGCATCCGCCTGCTCAGTTGCGCCCAGGATTACATGCTGCCCAGCATCTTCCCCACCGCCCTCGCTGGCGAAGCCCCGCCGCGCGGCAACGACGTGTGGGAGCTGACCCGCCTCGCCATCGACGCCGACCGGGCCCCTCGCCTGGAGAACGGCATCAGCGAACTCACCTGCGTCATCTTCCGCGAGGTGCTGGCCTTCGCCAGGGAGCAGGGGATCCGCGAGCTGGTGGCCGTGGTCAGCCTGCCGGTGGAGCGCATCTTCCGCCGCCTCGGCCTGCCCATCGAGCGCCTCAGCCATCGCCAGGCGGTGGATCTGGGGGCCGTGCGCGGGGTCGGTATCCGCTTCCACCTGGACGAGCGTTTCGACCGCGCCGTCCATCGCCCCCTGCAGGGCCATTACCGGCCGGCGGGGGATGCACTGCTCGCCGTCATCTGAGCAAAAAAAGTCCCGGGACCGGCCCGGGATTCAAGACGCTCGCTATGGTCCGTTTCCACCCCATGCAAAAACGGACCGGGTGAGTATCTTATGAATCTCATGTCAGGACTACTGTCACATCTCACAGGGGCAGCCCCGGGCACGGGCCCCCTCCATGGGGGCGGTCAGGTTGTCCTCTGACGCTCCCTTGAGTAGCATTCTTGCTGAACTCCCTTTTTTCATAAGGAATGCTGATGAAGACGCTGGACTACAAGCTGCTGCTGGCCCTGGACGCGGTGATCCGGGAGCAAAACTTCGAGCGTGCCGCCCAGCGCCTACACATTACCCAGTCCGCCATCTCCCAGCGCATCAAGCAGCTGGAGCAGCAGTTTGCGGAGCCGCTCATCATCCGCAGCCAGCCGCTGCAGGCCACGGGGCTCGGCCAGAAGCTGCTGGCCCACTATCGCCAGGTGCGCCAGCTGGAGCTGGAGCTGGCCGGCGAGCTCTCCCCCGACGAGCCCAGGGCCCCCATCCGGGTCAGCATCGCCGTCAATGCCGACAGCCTGGCCACCTGGTTCCTGCCCGCCCTGGCACCACTGCTGGAGCAATACCCCATCGAGCTGAACCTGCTGGTGGATGACGAGAGCCGCACCCTGGACCGGGTGCGCGAGGGGCAGGCGTTCGGCGCCGTCAGCCTGCAACCCCAGCCGCTGGCGGGCTGCTGCGTCGACGAACTCGGCGAGATGCGCTATCTGCTCACCGCCAGCCCCGCCTTCGTCGCCCGCCACTTCCCGAACGGCCTCACGGCGGCGGCCCTGGCCAAGGCGCCGGCGGTGGCCTTCGATCAGCGCGACGACATGCACATCAGCTACATGGCCCGTCATTTCGCCCTCCCCCCCGGTGGCTACCCCTGCCACACGGTGCGATCCTCCGAGGCCTTCGTCGCCATGGCGGAGCAGGGGCTGGCCTGCTGCCTCATCCCGGAATTGCAGATCCGCCAGCAACTGGAAGAGGGGCGCCTGCTCGATCTCAACCCGGATCACCACCTGGTCGAGCAGCTCTACTGGCACCGCTGGGTGCTGGAGCGGGGGCTGCACAAGCAGATATCCCAGCGCCTGATCCAGCAGGGGCGACGGGCACTGCAACCCCGTTGAGGGGGCCATTCACCTTGGCTTTGGGGGGGTAAAAACGTATAGTGCTGGGCGATTAACCATCAGGTCTCCACTCAGGTTCCCCATTTATGTTCCAAGACAATCCGCTGCTGGCCCAGCTCAAGCAACAAATCCGCGAAAACATCCCCAAGAAAGAGGGTGTGATCCGCGCCTCCGATCGGGGCTTCGGCTTCCTGGAGGTCGATGAGAAGACCAGCTATTTCGTGCCGCCTCCCTACATGAAGAAGGTGATGCACGGTGACCGGGTGAGCGCCCTGATCCGCACTGAAAAAGAGAAAGAGGTGGCCGAGCCGGATGCCCTGCTGGAACAGGCCGTCACCCGCTTCGTCGGCCGCGTCAAGATGTTCCGCGACCGCCTCAACGTGGTGCCCGACCACCCCCTCATCAAGGACGCCATCAAGGCCCGCGCCAAGAAGGGTCTGGACGAGAAATCCTTCAAGGAAGGGGACTGGGTGGTTGCCACCCTCAAGCGCCATGCCCTGGTGGACGGCAACTTCTCCGCCGAGATCACCCAGCTCATCGCCACCCAGGAAGATCACAACGTGCCCTGGTGGGTGGTGCTGGCGCGCCACAACCTGGCCCAGATTGAACCGGCGGACCTGCCGGAGTGGAAGGTGATCGAAGAGGAAGAGCTGCCCCGCCGGGATCTGACCCAGGTTCCCTTCTTCACCATCGACGGTGCCAAGACCAAGGACATGGACGATGCCCTGGCCATCACCAAGCTGGAGAACGGCTGGGAGCTGCTGGTGGCCATCGCCGACCCGACCGCCTATGTGGCCGAGGGGAGCGAGCTGGACAAGGAGGCCGCCCAGCGCGCCTTCACCGTCTACATGCCGGGACGCAACGTACCCATGATCCCGCGCACCCTCTCCGACGAGCTCTGCTCCCTGAAAGAGGGCGAGGAGCGTAACACCCTGTGCGCCCGTCTGCTCATCGCCGAGGATGGCCTGCTGCTGGAGGAGACCGAGTTCTTCACCGCCCGCATCAATTCCCATGCCCGCCTCACCTATGACGACGTCTCCGACTGGGCCGAGCACGGCAAAGCGCTGGATATCGACGCCGGCGTCCTGGCCCAGCTGCCCCTGATGAAGGCGATGACGGAGGCCCGCATCAAGTGGCGTACCGAGCACGCCCTGGTGTTCCCGGACAGACCCGACTACGACTTCGAGCTGGGTGAAGACGGCGAAGTGCTTGCCATCCACGTGGAGCCGCGCCGCATCGCCAACCGCATGGTGGAAGAGTCGATGATCGCCGCCAACATCTGCGCCGGCCGCGTGCTGGGCAAAGAGGTCGGCTACGGCATCTTCAACGTCCACACCGGCTTTGACGAGGAGTCCCTGGACGGCGCCATCGAGCTGCTCAAGACCGCCGAGGCCCCGTTCGAGAAGGAAGAGATCGCCAGCCTCTCCGGCTTCTGCGCCCTGCGACGCTGGATAGACAACCTGGACACCCGCTGGCTGGACGGCAAGATCCGCCGCTTCCAGAGCTATGCCCTGATGTCCGCCGAACCGGGTGCCCACTACGGCCTGGGTCTGGATGCCTACGCCACCTGGACCTCCCCCATCCGCAAATACGGCGACATGGTCAACCATCGCCTACTCAAGGCGGTCATCGCCGGCAAGACCCCGGGTGAGCGCCCCAGCCTGGAGCTGACCGAGCACCTGACCGCCTGCCGCCGCCTGCACCGCATGGTGGAGCGCGACATCGGCGACTGGCTCTATGTGCGCTACCTCAAGGCCGATGCGGGCACCGACAAGGTGTTCAACGCCGAGATCATCGACGTGATGCGAGCCGGCCTCAAGCTGCGCCTGCAGGAGAACGGCGCCGTGGTGTTCATGCCCGCCCGCCATATCCTGGACAACAAGGATCGGCTGGAGTGCAACTGGGACAACGGCCGCGTCTATCTGGACAAGACCGAGGTGGTCTACGAGCTCGGCCAGATCATCGAGGTGAAGCTGACCGAGGCGGTGGAAGAGACCCGCTCCCTCATCGCCAAGCCGGCGGTGGATCTGGTGCCAGGTCCGGCACCGGTCGCCCCGACCAGCGAGGCCGATGCCGCGCCTGCCGACGAGGCCCCCAAGGCGCAGTGATCCCCCTGCTTGTCTGCTCTGCACAAGCCCGCATCCTGCGCAATGCTGTTCACTTAAGAGAATTTGAGTTCCAGTCCACGTAGTATCAGGGCTAAAAAATGAGGGAGGCATGATGCCTCCCTCTTTCTATTGCAAGCCACGCTGGATAAAGGCTGAAGGAACATCGACTGGAAACAGCCTTGCTCCCCCAACTCAAGTCGCATTTATGAATAATTAGTCAAAAATGTGCTTATCTGAACAGCATTGCGCATCCTGCGGGCTTTTTTTATGGCTGCGCTCCACGGGCAGACGGAATGGGAGACCCGCTCGCAGGCCCCAGCCTGCGTCGCTACCGGCAGGGAGGAGCGAGACGGGAGCGGATCAGGATCCGCCACCCGGGCGTCACAAGAGGCCTTGTCGGAACCGATCCTCTCGGGGAAAAAACTGAAAGTGGGCTACAAAATAAATGATTCATTGGTGATTAACGATGAAATGCGGCATATCCATCGTCATTACTTGCGAATACGAGGCGACAAACCATGACTCATTTGAGTGCAAAATTTGATTTTGTGACGATAGTCACGTTGACACCGTATTTGCGCAAACCACAAAACGAGACATCAATCACAAAAAATTGACACCAAGAGGCGAGAAGATCGAAATGTAGCCGAAATACAGCGACTGACTGTGATCGTCATCACTATGTCGGGAGGGGGAGGTCGGGGTATTTGAGATCTAGGTCACAAGACACCCCGTTTTCAGCCTAATTTGATCACAAGCTGGTAAATTGAAGTTGCTTAGACGACTGGGATGGGAGTTCGGCAAAACTCGTCATCCCGACTACCACTTTTAATCACACAGGCTTAAAACGGGGTCCCGACATGTTATCACCGGATACCAAAGTCAAGATACAGAATTTTGGACGCTTCCTGTCCAATATGGTCATGCCCAACATAGGCGCCTTCATCGCCTGGGGCTTCATCACCGCCCTCTTCATCCCCACTGGCTGGCTGCCCAATGAAACCTTGGCCAAGCTGGTTGGTCCCATGATCACCTACCTGCTGCCGCTGCTCATCGGCTATACCGGCGGCAAGCTGATCGGGGGGGACCGGGGTGCCGTGGTCGGTGCCATCACCACCATGGGCGTCATCGTGGGGACCGACATCCCCATGTTCATGGGCGCCATGATGGTCGGCCCGCTGGGTGGCTGGGCCATCAAGCGTTTCGACAAGGCGATGGAAGGTCGTGTCAAGAGCGGCTTCGAGATGCTGGTGAACAACTTCTCCGCCGGCATCATCGGCATGTTGCTCGCCATTCTCGCCTTCTTCGTCATCGGTCCCTTCGTCAAGGTGCTCTCCGGCGTGCTGGCGAGCGGTGTCGGCTTCCTGGTGGACAACCACATGCTGCCCCTCACCTCCATCTTCGTCGAGCCGGCCAAGATCCTGTTCCTGAACAACGCCATCAACCACGGTATCTTCTCGCCGCTCGGGATCCAGCAAGCCACCGAACAGGGCCGCTCCATCTTCTTCCTGATCGAAGCGAACCCGGGTCCGGGCATGGGCGTGTTGCTGGCCTACATGGTGTTCGGCCGTGGCGCCGCCAAGCAGTCCGCAGCCGGTGCGTCCATCATCCACTTCTTCGGCGGCATCCACGAAATCTACTTCCCGTACGTGCTGATGAACCCGCGCCTCATCCTGGCGGTGATCGCAGGCGGCATGACCGGGGTCTTCACCCTGACCCTGTTCAACGCCGGTCTGGTCTCCCCCGCCTCCCCGGGCTCCATCTTCGCCGTGCTGCTGATGACGCCGAAAGCCTCCCTCATCGGGGTGCTGCTCTCCATCGTCGCCTCCGCCACCGTCTCCTTCCTGGTCGCCGCCGTGTTCGTCCGTGCCCAGCAGCCGGAAGCCGACGAGGCCGATGCCCTGGGTGAAGCCACCCGCAAGATGAAGGCCATGAAGGGTGCCAAGCCCGAGACCACCGCCGCCAAGAAGCCGGAAACCGAGCTGACCGCAGTGCGCAACATCGTCGTCGCCTGCGATGCGGGCATGGGCTCCAGCGCCATGGGCGCCGGCATGCTGCGCAAGCGGGTGCAGGCCGCCGGTCTCGACATCAGCGTGACCAACCGTGCCATCAACAACCTGGACGATCAGGTGGATCTGGTCATCACCCACAAGGATCTCACCGACCGTGCCCGTCGCCATGCGCCGCATGCACAGCACATTTCGCTGACCAACTTCCTCGACAACGCCCTCTATCAGGAGCTGGTGCAGAGCCTCAGCCTGGCCAACGCGGCCAACGATGACGTCGCCAACCCGCAACTGCTGGTGGCGGCCAACGACGACAGCTACGAGCCGCAGGATCCGGAAGTCTTCACCCTGAGCCTGCAGGACGTGCACCTGGGCCTCAAGGCCGAGAGCAAGGAAGCGGCCATCGTGACCGCCGGCAAGCTGCTGGCGGAGCGGGGCTACGTGGCGCCCGACTACGTCGACGCCATGCTGGAGCGCGAACAGCTGGTCTCCACCTACCTCGGCGAATCCATCGCCGTGCCCCACGGCACCATCGCCGCCAAGGAGCACGTGAAGCGTACCGGCATCGTCATCTGCCAGTACCCGGCCGGAGTCGCCTTCGGCGAGGGCGCCGATGAGGTAGCGCGCCTGGTCATCGGCATTGCCGCCCGCAACGATGAACACATACAGGTCATAACCCGCCTGACCAATGCACTGGATGAGCCCGGTCTCGTCGACCGTCTGGCCAGCACCCAGGATCCCCAGGAGTTCCTGGATCTGCTGGGGGCCGAGCAGGCCGCGTAATCATCCGTCATCGTCTTTGGTTGTAGAGGTTAATATCATGAAAACATTGCATTTTGGTGCCGGTAACATCGGTCGGGGCTTCATCGGCAAACTGCTGGCTGACGCCAGCCATCAGGTCACCTTCGCCGACGTCAACGAGACCCTGATCGACCAGCTCAACCACCGCCAGGAGTACAAGGTGCACGTGGTGGGCACGGATCAGAAGCTGGACGTGGTGCGCAACGTTGCCGCCGTCAGCTCCGCCGGACACGAGGTGATCGCCCGTATCATCACCGCCGATCTGGTCACCACGGCGGTCGGCCCCAACATCCTGGACAAGATTGCCAGCACCCTGGCCAAGGGGCTGCAGGCCCGCTTCGATGCTGGCAACCTGACTCCCCTCAACGTCATCGCCTGCGAGAACATGGTGCGCGGCACCAGCCACCTCAAGGAGGAGGTACTCAAGTACCTGCCGGTCGCGTATCATGCCACCCTCGAGCAGTGCGTCGGCTTCGTCGACTCGGCGGTGGATCGCATCGTTCCGCCCGCCGCGGCGAACGACGATCCCCTGGAGGTGACGGTGGAGAGCTTCAGCGAGTGGATCGTCGATCGGACCCAGTTCAAGGGGGAGATGCCCCAGGTAGCGGGCATGGAGCCCACCGACAACCTGATGGCCTTCGTCGAGCGCAAGCTGTTCACCCTCAACACCGGCCACATCGTCACCGCCTATCTCGGCAAGCTCAGGGGATATCGCACCGTGCGCGAGGCGATCGAGGATCCGCTGATCCGCAGCAAGGTGCGCCGCGCCATGGAGGAGAGCGGGGCCGTGCTGGTGAAACGCTACGGCTTCGACCCGCGCCTGCACGCCGCCTACATCGAGAAGATCCTCTCCCGCTTCGCCAACCCCTATCTGGTGGACGAGATTGACCGGGTCGGTCGCCAGCCGCTGCGCAAGCTGGCGGCGGGGGACAGGCTGGTGAAGCCGCTGCTCGGCACCCTGGAGTACGGCCTGCCGAGCGATCACCTGCAGGAGGGCATCGCCGCCGCACTGCATTACCGCAATGAGGACGATCCCCAGGCGGTGGAGCTGCAGGCCATGCTGGCGGAACTTGGTCCGGCACGAACCCTGGCCCGCGTCACCGGCCTGGATGAGCACAGCGATGTGGTACGCACCATCGTCGCCCGTTACAACAACTTGAAGTGACCTGATGGGGTGGCGTCACACCGCCCGTGACGGACCCCGTACGATACAAACCGGGGGAGGGCCTGCTCTCCCCCTGTCAGCCGGACCCGAAGCACTTATGACCACACACCAGGAAGATGAAGTACTGGAGCGACTGAACGAGCAGGATGGCCCCCGCGGCTTCTTTCTCGAGGTCGTGACCATCCTGGAAGAGGCGGTCGACTCCCTGATGCGGCGAGCCTTTCGTCAGGAGGAGTATGCCGTCAAATACGCCATCGAACCCCTGCTCAACCAGAGCGGCCCCCTCGGCCAGCTGGAGGTGCGCCTCAAGCTCATCTTCGCCCTCGGCCTCATCTCCCTCGAGCGCTATCAGGATCTCGAGGCGTACCTGAAGATCCGCGACTTTCTGGTACGCGACCCCAAGGATTACCGCTTCAGCGACAAGCCGGTCCGCGATCTGCTCGAGCGCCTGAATGCCATCCAGCAGGGCAGCATGATGCCGCAGGATCCCCCGGCCAACGAGGAGGACTGGCCCCTCTACCAGATGCAGCTCAACCGGCTCGATCAGATGGTGCGCTCCGCCCTGGTGCTGGCGGTGACCGATTGCGTCACCGAACTCCACAAAGAGAGCCCCATCTGATCTGAGCGGCTCTCCCCTGCACGCCTGGCGGGTGTCATCTTGCCCCCCTTCCCCGCTACACTAGGTCCAACCCCATCACCTGTACGAGGTTGGCATGATTGCTCTCTCCCTCGCCGGAATAGCCCTCATCTCCCTGCTCGCCCAATGGCTTGCCTGGTCCGTGCGCGTTCCCGCCATTTTGTTCCTGTTGCTGAGCGGCCTATTGC
This sequence comes from Aeromonas sp. QDB56, assembly GCF_027705505.1. Taxonomy (NCBI): domain Bacteria; kingdom Pseudomonadati; phylum Pseudomonadota; class Gammaproteobacteria; order Aeromonadales; family Aeromonadaceae; genus Aeromonas; species Aeromonas sp. QDB56. The sequence goes on along the minus strand of NZ_JAPDBZ010000067.1, from coordinate 5,695 downwards.
TCGGCCCGGTGACCGGTCTGCTCGATCCCGATCAGTTGCTGGGGGATCTGCTGTTTCCCCTGGTTTCCCTCTCGGTCGCCATCATCCTGTTTGAAGGGGCGCTGACCCTGCACCTGACCGAACTCAAGGGGATCGGCAAGGTGGTACGCAACCTCTGCTCCACCGGCATGGTGACCAGCTTTGCCGTCATCGGCGCCGCCAGCTACTTCCTGCTTGGGCTGGACTGGCGGGTCGCCATGGTGCTCGGCGCCGTGCTGGTAGTGACCGGCCCCACGGTGATCGCCCTCATGCTCAACGTGATCCGCCCGGTCCGGGAGGTGGACAAGATCCTGCGCTGGGAGGGGATCGTCATCGACCCCATCGGCGCCCTGTTCGCGGTACTGGTGTTCGAGGCGGTGCGCCTCGGCAGCCAGGGGGATCTGGTCGGTCATACCCTGCTGGCCCTGGCCAAGACGGTGGGAGTGGGGTCGCTCATCGGGGTCGGTGCCGGCTGGCTCACCACCCTGCTCATCCGCAAGGACTGGCTGCCGGTCAGCCTGCACAAGTTCGGGGTACTGGCGCTGGTGCTGGTGACCTTCACCCTGTCTGACTGGCTCAGTCACGAATCCGGCCTGCTGGCGGTGACGGTGTTCGGCATCTGGCTCGCCAACCAGGACGGGCTGGATCTGGAGGAGGTGCTGGCCTTCAAGGAGGATCTCGCCGTCATTCTCATCTCCTCCCTCTTCATCCTGCTGGCGGCCCGCCTCGATCTGGCCCAGCTCTGGCAGCTCGGCCCCATGGTGCTGGCCCTGCTGTGCGTGGTGCAGTTCGTGGCCCGCCCGCTCTGCATCCTGGTCTCGACCCGGGGGTCGGACCTGCCCTGGCGCGCCCGCGCCCTGCTCGCCTGGATAGCCCCCCGGGGCATAGTGGCGGCGGCGGTCAGCGCCTCCTTCGCCATCAGCATGCACGAGGCCGGCATCGAGGATGCCGACAAGCTGGTGCCCCTGGTGTTTGCGGTCATCATCTTCACCGTGGTGCTGCAGAGCCTGACGGCCACGCCATTGGCCAGATTGCTCGACATGCGCCAGAGCGCCCCCAATGTCTGGCTGCTCATCGGCGCCAACTCGGTGGCCCGGGCCATCGGCAAGGCGCTGGCGGACCAGGGGATCCCGGTGCAGCTCTCCGATCCTGCCTGGGAGCACTGCAAGCTGGCCCGCATGAGCGGCCTGCCCTGCTACTTCGGCAACCCCCAGTCGGAGCACGCCGAACGGCACCTGCCCCTCACCAGCATCAGCACCGTGCTGGCGCTCTCTCCCAGCCGCCACAACAACGCCCTCGGGGTGCTGCACTTCGCCCACCTCTACGGGGAGGAGAAGGTCCACTCCCTGCGTTCCAGCGAACAGCACGGCAAGGCCAACCGGGAGAGCGCCACCTTCCGTGCCCGCCAGAACCTGTTCGGTGCCGACATCAACTTCGCCAGGCTGAGCGGCCTGCTGAGCCGGGGCGGGCAGATCAAGGCGACCCGCCTGAGCGACACCTTCGACTGGGACCAGTATCAGGATGCCAATCCCGGCGCCATTCCTCTGTTCGTGCTGGATGCCAGGGCCAGACCCAGGGTGGTCACCGGCCCTGTCACGCCGCTGTCCGGGGAGCTGCTGATCGCCCTGCAACCACCCCGGGAGGGGGCGACGGCGCCCTGATCCGATGACGGCGCCACCGGGAAGGAGAACTAGACTTGAGGGTGGCGCCATGAGTCATAGGAGGATGTCATGACAGTCAGTGAATTGCGCGCGCTTCACCAGCAGCACAGGTTCAAGGAGGCGGAGATCATGCACGACATCGTCTCCCCCGGCTGGATCGTGGAGTTCAGGGGGGCAGGACGGCCACCTCTACGTGATGACGGACACTCTGGGGTGCCCCATGAGCTTCTCGTCCACCGAGGAGGCACGGGACCACATCCACCTGGTGGCCGACTGCCCCGTCCAGGTCGAGCACCTCTACCGCTTCTTCGAACGCTGAACAGCCATCGAAAAAGGCTCCCGAGGGAGCCTTTTCTCATTCCGGCTGCGTGGACTCAGCCTCCTTTCCCTCCAGCCGCCTCACCGGCTTTTGCAGAATAAGGTTCGCCGGATAGGTGACCAGATCGCCGTTGTCATCCCGCACCCGCACGTAGAAGAGGCCGATCTCGGTGATAATGCCGGTGACGGAGTCATCCTTGTCGAGGATGCGGATGCGATCGCCAATCTTGTAGGGGAAGGCGAAGAAGATGGTAATGCTGGCGGTGATGTTGGAGAGGATCGACCACTGGGCCACCATGGCGACCCCCAGTACCGCGAAGAAGGAGGAGGCGAGCACCACCAGCCGGGAGAAGTCGAGCCCCCAGACCCCGGCCAGGATCAGCAAGGTGGCGCAGCCCAGCAGGAAGTGGAATACGTGCTCCACGTAGAGTACCCGGTTCTCGCTCACCTGCCGGCTCTGGCCAAGGGCCATCAGGCTCTTGTGAATGAGGCCGCGCACCAGGGTGTGCCCCAGCAACAGCAGCAGGGTCACGCCAAAAGATTCCCATGTCGTCATGTTCACTCCTTACCACCAGCGCCTGTGCTTGAGCCAGACCGCCAGTCCGGTCGCCAGCACCAGCAGGAAGCCACAGAACACCCAGAAGGCGGTCGGACTCTCGGCCCCGGGGATCCCCCCCAGGTTGATGCCGAACAGGCCGGTCAGGAAGCTGGCGGGCAGGAACAGCAGCGCCATCACCGACATCTGGTAGGCGCGGCGGTTGGTCGCCTCCGCCATCAGGTTGTTGATCTCGTCCGCCAGCACGGCGGTGCGCGCCACCCCGGCATCCAGATCGTCGAGCCAGCGCCGCAAGCGGTCGGCGATGTCGAGCAGGCGTCGCCTGTCATCTTCGTCCAGCCAGCTGATCTTCTCGTTGGCCAGGCGCGCCACCAGATCCCGCTGGGGGGAGAGGTAGCGACGGATCATGATGAGCTGCTTGCGGATGCGCGCAAGCCGACCGTTGGCGGGCAGGTCACGCATCAGCACCATCTCCTCCAGATCCAGGATCTGGTCGTGCAGCTCCTCGACGAACTCCCCGGCCCGGTCGGTCAGGGCGTCGCATATCTCCACCAGCCAGTCGGCGGGTGTGTCGGCACCGCCCCCCAGCGACAGCTGCTCGAACACATCTTTCTCGGAGAGCAGCGGACGACGACGGCTGCTGATGATGAGATCCGGCGTGATGAAGATCCGCAGGGCCACCATCTCTTCAGGCCTGTGATCCTTGTTGTGGTTGATGCCGCGCAGGATCAGCAGCACCGTCTCCCCCATCCGCACCAGCTTGGGACGATTGCTCTGGCCGAGCAGGGCCTCACGGGCCGCCTCCCCCAGCAGCGGCGTCTGCAGCAGCCAGCGCGCCGACTCCGGGTTGCCATAGTCCAGATGCAGCCAGCCGGGCTGAGCACCGGGGATCTCGCTACCTTCGGCCAGCGGGGTCATGCCCCCCTTGCCGTCCAGGGTCAGGCCATAAATCACGTCACCGGGCACCCGATCCATCTCGTCTCCTTCTCGTTTCATGTGCAGGCCCCAGCTTACACCAAAGGCGGGGACGACTCAGCCCCGGGGCAGCCGCCCCGCACCAGCCATGCTAAGATGCGCCACCCGTTCCAGATACAGGAAGCCATGCCATGCCCATCTGGGTTGATGCCGATGCCTGCCCCATCCCGGTCAAGGAGATCCTCTACCGCGCCGCCCACCGCGCCCAGGTGGTGACCACGCTAGTGGCCAACCAGGGACTCAGAGTCCCCCCTTCCCCCTTCATCAAGACCCAGCAGGTGGAGAAGGGCTTCGATGTGGCAGATCATGTCATCGCCCAGCAGGTCAAGCCCGGCGACCTGGTGATCACCGGCGACATTCCCCTCGCCTCCTGGGTCATCGACGCCGGGGGCGAGGCGCTCAATCCCCGGGGCGAGATCTACACCCGGGAGACCATCCAGGCACGGCTCGGGATGCGCAACTTCATGGAGGAGCTGCGCTCTGCCGGCGTCCAGACCGGTGGCCCTGCGCCCTTCAACGCCGCCGACAAGCAGCGCTTCGCCAATGCGCTGGACAAGTGGTTGGTCAGGGGCAAGCTGAGCTGATCACCCTCTCCCCGGCCCCCTGCCGGGGAGAGCCATTCATTTCCCTTTTCCCTTAATTCTTCCTTAATGCTCCTTGATTAGCCTTGCGACTGTTGACCCAACCACCCGCAAGGAGCAAGCAATGAAACTGACCCCCCTGTTGTTACTGATCCCCCTGTTGAGCGGCGCAGCCCTGGCCGACCCCCAATGCACCCAGGCCGACAAGAGCAAGTGGATGAGCGAAGCCGACGCCCAGCAGCAGATCAAGGCGATGGGCTACGACATCAAGAAGTTCAAGGCCACCAAGACCGGCTGCTACGAGATCTACGGCTGGGACAAGGAGAAGCGTAAGGTCGAGATCTACTTCGACCCGACCGACCTGAAAAAGGTGAAAGAAGAGATCGACGAGTAACGCCGCCCCGGGCCGGTCTTCCCCCGGCCCCCACCATGGAGCCTTGCCATGACACCTGCCTCTGAAGTGAAAGTCTGGGATCCCCTCATCCGGGTGTTTCACTGGGCGACCGTCACCCTCTGCCTGCTCAACTTCTTCGTGCTGGAAGAGGGCAGCAAACCCCACAGATATGCTGGCTACGCGGTGGGCATCCTACTCATCATCCGCCTGCTGTGGGGGCTGGTCGGCCCCTATTACGCCCGCTTCGGCCAGTGGTGGCCAACCCCTGCCCGGGTCCGCTACTACCTGCGCCAGCTCGCCCAGGGGCGCCACCCCTACTACCTCGGCCACAATCCGGTCGGCTCCCTGATGATCTGGCTGCTGCTGCTGTCCCTGGTCGGGACCGTCGTCACCGGCTGGCTCACCACCTGGGATGCCTTCTGGGGCGAGGAGTGGCTGGAGGAGCTGCACGGCATCATCGCTAACACCCTGATGGCCGCCGTTGGCGTCCATGCGGCAGTGGTACTCCTGACCGATCGCCTCACCCGCAGCGATTTGGTCCGCGCCATGGTGCTGGGCAAAAAGCGGGTCCCCGCCAACATCAAGGTGGAAGACCCCCGCGCTTGATGGCCGGGCTGCCGACCAGTCCCCTCCTCTGTTCACCCGCTCATCTGCCCAAAAAAATCTATGGTCACCCCCTTTTTTGCAACCTTGATTTCGGGTGTTGTGGTTGGCTTGCTTAAATCTATCCGGCGTCTTGATGGAGAATGTTCTCCGCGCCACGATGAGAATCGCGCCTGACTGTCCTAAAAAGACCCTCGGCCTAGAAAGCCTATTCTTTTGCCAGGTTATCAGTCAGGCCGGTATGCCGTTCACGTCATCCAATATCACAGTCGCAAAACCAGGTGGGTGTGTCAGTACAAAAGTAAATAGGGGCGCGTCAGGTTGGCATTGCCCGAAATTCGGTATGCCGTGCCGCCAGCGCCCAAGCCGTGCGGGCCAACTTGTTGGCTAGTGCACAAGCCACAACATTCGAATGTCGCCGAGTCAACATAGACCTGACCCAATCAGCCAATCGTCCCGTTTGCCGCTCTAGCCGTTGCATATAGGCTCGTGCACATTGCACCAACAATCGTCTAAGATTTTTGTCGCCACGCTTGCTGATACCCTTCAGGTTTGCCCGGCCCCCAGTACTGTACTGGCGTGGCACCAA
>NZ_JAPDBZ010000066.1:0-21426 GCF_027705505.1 Aeromonas sp. QDB56 | reverse complement strand
ATCGATTGGATCGGACATACTGAGTACAGTGAAACCAGAATAGAGCAATTAGATCACATCTTTAATCTGATTGGTATCACAATAATTTGAGGAATGGACACATGTTCAAAAGAACAGTAACGATGATGCTGGCGGCGGGAACCCTGGTATTAGGCGGTTGCGCATCCAATGGTGGTGCAGAGCAGGCAGCGGCGGACAACAGCGACTTCGGCGGCAAGTCCATCTACCTGCGTGGTGAGATGAACGACTGGATGGCCACCGACGAAAGCAAGGTCGTCAAGGTTGCCGACAAGCTTTACATGGCCAAGGGGACGCTCAAGAAAGAGTGGGCTCCTTACAAGTTCAAGTTTGCCGACTCCGGCTGGAGTTGTGGCACCAACTTCGGTTACAAGAGCCCGAGCGATGGCGTTGCCGTGCTCGGCGGGGAACCTGTACCGGTCAACCCGTGCTCCAAGTATGAGGACATGAAGTTCTCGCCCGAGGCGGATGGTGTCTATGAGTTCTATCTGAATATGGCGGGTGAGACACCGAGCGTATACGTCAAGAAACCCTGAGATAGTCTCTCGCTTTAAATCTCTCGGAAATTGAACTGGTTAAATGCCCTGGCCCAGAAATCTGCTGGCCGGGGCATTTTTTTAGGATAGAATCGGCGCCCTCATGACGGATAAATCACAATATATTGTGTTTTAAGTTCTTAAATTTACTACTGGTAGTATTCTTGTCACGATATTGCCCCATTCACAGGAGGTTGATTGACCATGGCTAAATCCATTCCGGTACTGGAGGGCGTCACCGCCAGCCGCCAGATCCCTCTGCAGGAGACGTCTCTCGAGATCTGGGACAGCAAGTATCGTCTCAAGAGCAAGGATGGCGCCCCCATCGACGGCTCCATCGACGAGACCTACCAGCGTGTCGCTCGCGCGCTGGCTGCGCAGGAGCGCGAACCCGACACCTGGTATGAACCCTTCCTGTGGGCCCTGCGCAATGGTGCCATTCCGGCGGGCCGTATCACCTCCAACGCCGGGGCGTTTGAGCACAAGCCGGCGACCTCCACCATCAACTGCACCGTCTCCGGCACCATTGAGGATTCGATGGACGATATCCTCGGCAAGGTGCACGAGGCGGGGCTGACCCTGAAGGCGGGTTGCGGCATCGGTTACGACTTCTCGACCCTGCGACCGCGCGGAGCCTTCGTCTCGGGAGCGGGGGCCTATACCTCCGGGCCGCTCTCCTTCATGGATATCTACGACAAGATGTGCTTTACCGTCTCCTCTGCCGGTGGCCGTCGTGGCGCCCAGATGGGCACCATGGATATCCGTCACCCCGATGTCGTCGAGTTCATCCAGGCCAAGCGGGAGGATGGTCGCCTGCGTCAATTCAACCTCTCCCTGCTCATCACGGAAGAGTTCGTCAGTGCGGTGAAGGAGGATGCCCCCTGGCAACTGATCTTCCCCTACACCGCCAAGGAGGTGGAGCAGGATGGCATCGCGCTGGATGACCCTGCGAGGGTGGTCTGGGCGGACTGGCCCAACAAGGAGGGTGTGGTGATCAACGAGCTGGGTCAGGTGGCCTGCAAGGTCTACAAGACCCTGCCCGCGCGCAAGCTGTGGAACGTCATCATGACCTCTACCTACGACTATGCGGAACCCGGTTTCATCCTGATCGACAAGGTGAACCAGATGAACAACAACTGGTTCTGCGAAGAGATCCGTGCCACCAACCCCTGCGGTGAACAGCCTCTGCCGCCCTATGGGGCCTGCCTGCTGGGCTCGGTCAACCTGACCACCTTCGTGCGCGATCCCTTCACCGAGCAGGCCGCCTTCGACTGGCCCGCGTTTCGCAAGGTGGTGGCCATCTTCACCCGCATGCTCGACAACGTGGTGGAGATAAACCAGCTGCCGCTGGCCAAGCAGCGCGAGGAGATCACCGCCAAGCGTCGCCACGGCATGGGCTTCCTGGGGCTGGGCTCGACCCTCACCATGCTGCGCATCAAGTACGGCTCTGCGGCCTCCGTCGCCTTCACCGAACAGGTCTCCCAGGAGCTGGCGATGACCGGCTGGCAGGAGTCTCTGCGTCTGGCGAAGGAGAAGGGGCCGGCCCCCATCATGGAGCAGGAGTTCGAAGTCACCGGCAAGATGCTGCGTCTGCGCCCCGAAATGGCGGCAGATGGCATCAAGCTCGGCGACAAGGTGAAGGGCAAGGTGTTGCATGCCCGCTACAGCCGCTACATGCAGCAGGTGGCCGAAGTGGATCCCGCTCTGGTGGCCGAGCTGGCCGAGGTGGGCGGACGCTTCACCCACCACAGCAGCATAGCGCCGACCGGCACCATCTCCCTGTCGCTCGCCAACAACGCCAGCAATGGCATCGAGCCGAGCTTTGCCCACCACTACAGCCGCAATGTCATCAAACCGGGCAAGAAGAGCAAGGAGAGCGTGGATGTCTACTCTTTCGAGCTGCTGGCCTATCGCGAGCTGGTGAACCCGGCCGCCATGCCCTATGCCGAGGAGGAAGGTAGCCGCCTGCCGGATTACTTCATCACCGCGGACGACATCACGCCGACCGGGCACGTGGATATCCAGGCGGCGGCCCAGCGCTGGATTGACTCCTCCATCTCCAAGACCGCCAACGTGCCGACCGATTTTCCGTTCGAGCAGTTCAAGGATATCTACCTCTATGCCTCGGACTCCGGCCTCAAGGGCTGTACCACCTTCCGCTTCAACCCGGCCGCCTTCCAGGGCGTGCTGGTGAAGGAGAAGGATCTGGAGAACACCAGTTACGAGTTCACCCTGGAGGATGGCACCGTCATCACGGCGAAGGGGAACGAGGAGATCGAATACGATGGCGAGCTGCACACCGCCGCCAACCTCTATGACGCCTTGAAAGAAGGCTATTACGGCAAGTTCTGAGGACGAGACATGGTCAAGAAGATCGACAGAAAAATCGTCGCCTACAAGGTAAAAACCCGGGATGAGCCGCAAGATGCGCCGACGCCCCAGGATGACGTGGTGCACATGCATGAAACCGTGTTGCGCCCGGAGCGGTTGATGGGCACCACCTACAAGCTGAAAACGCCGGAGCATGTCTCCGAGCACTCGCTGTTCATCACCATCAACGACATCATTCTCAACGAGGGTACGGTGCACGAGACCCGGCGCCCGTTCGAGATCTTCATCAACTCCAAGAGCCTGGAGCACTATCAGTGGATAGTGGCGCTGACCCGCATCATCTCGGCGGTGTTTCGCAAGGGAGGGGACGTCACCTTTCTGGTGGAGGAGTTGCGCTCCGTGTTCGATCCCAAGGGGGGCTACTGGAACAAGGGCAAGTACGTGCCTTCGCTCATCGCTGAAATTGGCAACGTGATCGAAACCCATCTCACCGAGATCGGCATGCTCAAGGTGCCCGGGCTGGACGAGCACCAGCAGGCGTTCCTGGCCGAGAAGCAGGCGCAATTGCAGGCACAGCAACAGGCAGAAGAGCAGCCGGCGGGCAGCGGTTTCCCACCCAGTGCCGCGCTCTGCTACAAGTGCCACACCAAGGCGCTGGTGCAAAAGGATGGCTGCATGACCTGTCTCAACTGCGGGGATTCCAAGTGCGGTTGAGGTGCTGATTGCCACCTAAGGCCGGCGACATGCCGGCCTTTTCGTTGCTGATTTTATGTTCGAACGACGCCCATGATGGCAGCGATTTGTTGCGCACCGGTAAATTCGGGCGTAGCGTTGGGGGTAATAAAACTGTCACGGCCGTGTGGTTTCAATGACATCTGAGATTCACACACGTGGCACCTTCAGTGCCAAGGAGGATGCTTATGGACAACACGGACCGAAAGCTGTTTATCCTGGATACCAACGTTCTGCTTCACGAACCCCTCGCCATCTACTCCTTCAAAGAGCACGACGTGCTCATCCCCATGACGGTGCTCGAAGAGCTCGACAACATCAAGGATCGCCAGAAGGACGTCAGCCGTGATGCCCGCATCGCCATCCGTGCCCTGGAAGATGTCTTCCGCGATGCGACTCCGGAGCAGATAGTGCAAGGAGTGGCACTGGCCGGCGAGGCGAGCGGCCGTATCTCCATCTTCAGCGATCACCATCTGCCCCAGGATGCCGAGGTGTTCACCGACAAGGAGGCGGACAACCGCATCATCAACGCCGCCCTCTACCTGCAAAAGCACGAGATGAAGCGTCAGGTGGTGCTGGTCACCAAAGACATCAACATGCGCCTCAAGGCCAAGGGAGCAGGTCTTGCCCATGTGGAGGATTACCGCAGCGACCAGCTCATCGACGACATCCGCCTGCTCGCCAAGGGCTTCCAGGTGGTGCCCGGCAGCTTCTGGGAGCGGGTCGGCGAGTGCGACAGCGAAACCCATGGCCGCGACACAGTGCATGTGATCGACTCGAACCTGCTGGAGGGGGTGCACGTCAACCAGTACCTGCTGGACGAGGAGAACTTCTTTGCCGCGCGGGTACTGAGCCACGACGGCAACAAGATCCGCCTGAAAGATCTCGGCCGCGAGCGGCTGATGTCCCGCAAGGCCTGGGGGGTGCATCCCAAGAACGTCTATCAGGGCATGGCGCTGGATGCCCTGCTGGATCCGCACATCGACCTGGTGATCCTGACCGGCCCGGCGGGCTGCGGCAAGACCCTGCTTGCCATGGCGGCGGCGCTGGAGCTGGTGATCGAGAAGGGGATCTACGAGAAGGTGATCGTCACCCGCAATACCCCGGAAATTGCCGAGAGCATCGGCTTCCTGCCCGGGACCGAAGAAGAGAAGATGATGCCTTGGCTGGCGGCGGTGACCGACACCCTGGAGGTGCTGCACAAGCAGGACGAGAACATGAGCGGGTCGCTCAGCTACATCATGGAGAAGGCCAATATCCAGTTCAAATCGGTCAACTTCATGCGCGGGCGCAGCATCCAGAACACCTTCGTGCTGCTGGACGAGTGCCAGAACCTGACCGCGTCCCAGATCAAGACCATCATCACCCGCTGCGGGGAGGGGACCAAGATCGTCTGCTCCGGCAACCTGGCTCAGATCGACTCCAACTACCTGAGCCCGGTGACCTCGGGTCTGACCTACATCGTCGAGCGGTTCAAGGACTTCGACGGCAGTGCCAACATCTTCCTGAACGGGGTGGTGCGCAGCAGGCTGGCTTCGTTCGCCGAGGAAAATCTCTGATTTGACGGGATCTCTGCATGAGTAAGGGGAAGCCGGACGGCTTCCCCTTTTTTGATCCCGCCTATCTCATGCCTCTCTCGGTCGGCCCAGGTAGCGCAGCAGCCCGGGGTGATCGCTACTGTGCAGGATATCCGGCTTGCCCTGCAAGGCGATGCGTCCCGCGTCGATGAAGGGCATCGTCCTAGGAACGACAGGGAGAGACCATCTGCTTGTCAGCCCTTCACTGTGGCGCCAGAGCGCGGCCCAGGTAGCGCAGCAGCCCGGGGTGATCGCTGCTGTGCAGGATATCCGGCTTGCCCTGCAAGGCGATGCGTCCCGCGTCGATGAAGAGCACCTGATCGGCGATGAGCTGGGCATCCTCGGGGTTGTGAGAGACCATCAGCACGGTGATGTCCTGCTCGCAGGCGAGGCGGGCGACCTCCGCCAGCATCTCCCGGCGCAGGGCCGGATCGAGGGCCGAGAAGGGCTCGTCCAGCAGCAGCAGCGGCCTGCCCCGCACCAGGGCGCGGGCCAGCCCCACCCGCTGCTGCTGGCCGCCGGAGAGCTGCTCCGGCAGGCGCGTCAGCATCTCCCCCAGGCCCACCTTGTCAGCGGCCTCCTGCACCAGCCTTTTTTGGGCCGGATTCAAGCGCAGGCCGGGATGCAGGCCGATGGCGATGTTGTCGAACACCGACAGGTGCAGGAAGAGGTTGTGATCCTGGAACAGGGTGGTGACCGGGCGCTCGGCGGGGCCCAGTGACAGCAGATCCTGGCCGTCGAAGGTGAGGGTGCCCGACTCCACCGGCACGAAGCCCGCGATCATGCCGAGCAGGGTGGACTTGCCGGCGCCGCTCGGACCGATGAGGGCGGTGATCTCCCCTTTGGGCAAGGTCGCACTGAAGGTCACCCGCCAGTCGGGATAACTGGTGACCAGTTCCTCAATTACCAGCATGTTTGGCTCCTGAATGTCGTTTTATAGAACAACAAGTAAGAAAAATTGATGAAAGGCAGCGTGAGTGACTGCCCCAAGGGGCGCCCCAGGGACGTGCCCAGCCGGATCCTGGGGGCGGGGAGGCGGCAATGCCGCCGGGGATCAGTGATCCACATGCCTGCCTCCCAGTCCCCGCTCCACCAGCCAGAACAGGGAGAAGCAGAGGGTGAGCAGCAGCAGGGCGGTGGCGGCCGCCTCGGTCAGCCGGTAGCTGCCGAGCTGCTGATAGAGCAGCCAGGGCAGGGTAGTGAGGGTCTGGCTGCCGAACATGGCGATGGCCCCGAGATCCCCTAGGGACAATATCATCGAGAGCGCCATGGCCAGGGCCAGCGGACGGCGCAGCAGGGGCCACTCCACCAGGCGCAGGCGATGCAGGCCGCGCACCCCCAGGCTGTCCGCCAGCCTATCGTACTGGCGCACCACCAGTTGCATGGGGGCCGAGAGGGTGCGCAGCACATAGGGCAGCGCCATCAGGGCGTTGACCAGCACCACCAGCCAGGGGCCCAGGGCAAAGACGTCGGTGAAAGGCATGAACAGGATGAAGAGGCCGGTGGAGAGCACCACCGCCGGGATCATCAGGATCATGGAGCCGCTGGCCTCCCACAGGGCGGCGGCCCGCCGTTTGCGATCCCGCACCCTCAGATGTCGGCTGGTGAGCAGCAGCCCGGCGCCGAGCAAAGTGGCCAGGGAGCCCGCCGCCAGGGCTATGCCCAGGGACTGCCCCCCTGCTTGCCACAGCCGGGGTGAACCGAGCGCCGCCAGCAGACCGGGGTTGAACCCGGCGACCACGATGGCCAGCAGGGGCGGCAGGAAGATGGCGAGCCCCATGGTCAGGGCCAGGCCATCCACCAGCGCGCAGCCCTTCTGGTGTCTGTCGGGACGCAGGCAGGGGCGACGGCTGGTGAGGCGACTGGCCGGGGTGGTCTGCAGCTTGTGTTGCAGCAGGAGCAGGGCCAGGGTCAGCAGCAGTTGCACCAGGGCGAGCCCGCCAGCGGTGGCGAGATCGAAGTCAAAGCGCAGCGCCTGGTAGACAGCTACCTCCAGTGTGGTGGACTTGGGGCCGCCCCCGAGCGCCAGCACTGTGGTGAAGCTGGTGAAGCAGAGCATGAAGATGAGGCTGGCGAGCCCCGGCAAGATGCCGCGGATGAGCGGCCACTCCAGCAGCCGGAAGATGTGGGAGGAGCGCATGCCGAGCTGACTGGCGAGGCGCCAGGAGGACTCGGGGATGCTCTCTATGCTCTGCAGGATGAGGCGGGCGGCCAGCGGCATGTTGAAGAAGACATGGGCCAGCAGGATGCCGAACAGGCCGTAGAGATAGTTGCCGGGATCCAGGCCCAGGCCGTGCAGCAGTTGCGGCAGCCAGCCCTGACGACCGTGCACCGCCACCATGCCGAAGATGGCGATGATGACCGGCAACACCAGGGAGAGGCCGAATAGCTTGAGCAGCAGGCGGCGTCCGGTGAAACGGCGTCGCGCCAGGGCTCTGGCCACCGGGATGGCAAGCCCCAGGCTCAGCAGGGTGGAGAGCAGTGCCTGCCAGAGGCTGAAACCCAGCACGTGGCGCAGGTAGGGATCGCCTAGCAGGGCGCGGGGGGAGAGGGCCCCCGCCTGCCACAACAGGGCGACCAGCGGCCCAATGGAGAGCAGCAGGATGACCAGGGTGGCGGCACTGCCGGGCAGCCACCAGAGGGTGCGACGACCTGAACTCACTGGGTGACGGCTTGCAGCCATTCGCGGATCCACCCCTTGCGGTTGGCGGCCACCTCGTCAGAGCTGAAGGTGAGTGGCTTAGCTACGGTGATCATCTGTTCGAACCCCTTGGGCAGCGCCACGTCTGTCACCGGATACATCCAGTTGCCGCCGGGGATCTCGTTCTGGAAGGCGGGGCTCACCATGAATTGCAGGAACTGGTCAGCCAGTTTGCCCTGTGTGGCGCCCTTGAGCTTGGCGGCTACTTCCACCTGGCGGTAGTGACCCTCCTCGAACGCGGCCGCCCGGTACTGGGGTTTGCTCTCGGCAATCAGGTGATAGGCGGGGGAGGTGGTGTAGGAGAGCACCATGTCCGCCTCGCCGTCGAGGAACATGCCGTAGGCCTCTGACCACCCCTTGGTGACGGTGACCGTCTTTTTGGCCAGTTGCGCCCAGGCGGTCGGTGCCTCATCCCCGTAGACCGACTTCATCCAGAGCATCAGGCCCTGACCCGGGGTGGAGGTGCGGGGATCCTGATAGAGCACCTTGATATCGGGACGTGCCACCAGCTCCTTCAGGCTCTTGGGGGGCTGCTTGAGCTTGTTGCTGTCATAGACGAAGGCGAAGTAGCCGTAGTCATAGGGGACAAAGGTGTCGTCCTGCCAGCCACCCGGTACCTTGAGGCCATCGAGCTTGGTGGAATGGGGGGCGAACAGGCCGCTCTGCTTGGCTTCGCTGATGAGGGCATCGTCCAGCCCCAGCACCATGTCGGCCTTGCTGTGCTGGCCTTCCAGCCGCAGGCGGTTGAGGATGGCGACGCCATCCTCGAGGGGTACCAGATTGAGGATGCAGCCGCACTCCTTCTCGAAGGCCTGCTTGATCTTGGGACCCGGCCCCCATTCGGCGGCGAAGGAGCCGTAGGTGTAGACGGTGAGGGTGTCGGCGGCAAACGCCTGGGCAGAGAGCAGGCTGGTGGCGATCAGCAGCAGGGTCTTCATCAATGGCACTCCTGTGGATGTCGGGGTGCTCATCAATGGCACCTCGCGTGTGGTGAGCGCCGGCGGATGAGGGCACAAAAAACGCGCGCCATGCCTCAAATTCCTCCGCCAGCATTATCTGGATCAGGTTCACGGGTATAATCTCAGCGGTAAACCGCACCCCGTTTGAGCAACGCATCGCATTGTATTGGCGTTCCTGGGGGGAGGCCAGCACTATGTTTCACGGGCCGCATCGTGCGAGCCACCACCAAGGAGGAAGTCCCCAGTGATCACCAGCACCAAGGAAAGACGTGCCTTCCAGCGCATGGTCATCAATGCCCCCGTCACCCTGTTCCAGCATCAGCAGGTGCTGGAGGGGGTCTGCCGGGATCTCAGCGCCAACGGCATGGGCGTCGAGGTGAACAAGCACGCGTTCGATCTGGCCCAGCCCATCCGGGTGAGCCTGGCGACCAGCAGCAATCTTCTGCCTCCCTTCGAGGCCCAGGCTCGCATCGTGCGGGTGCTGGAGGAAGAAGACGGTCTCCTGCTGGCGCTGGAGTTTCTCTCCCTCACCTGAGACCCGGGCGCCCGTCCTCCTCGAGACAGGCCAGCCATGGGCTGGCCTGTCTCATTTCCCCTCATCCTGCACCGGCTGCACGCTCAACTGGCCGCTGTCGACCAGCGTCTTGCTGGTGGGCGCGAGCTGGCCCATGGGCAGCTGGGCCGGGCCGGTCGGCTCCATCAGGAGGTAGGTCTCCCCCGCCCGGCTCAAGGTGGCCTCCCCCGGTTTGGCTGGCAGGGCCACCCCCAGCAGGGCGTGTCCCGGCACGAACACCATGGCCTGCTTGAGATCGGGATACCCCTGGGCCAGCAGGGCGGCCATCAGGGTCACCTTGCTGTCGCAATCCCCCCGGTTCTGCTCCAGCACCTGGCGCGGGCTCAGAAACCCCTTGCCAGAGCGGCCCGACTGGCTGTCGAGCAGTTGATAGGGGATGGCCTGGATGAAGTCGAGCATGTGGGCCACCGTCTTTTGGCGCGCCTCGGTCTCGGTGGCCCCTTCCTGCTTGAGCTGCTCCATCAACGGGGCCAGTTCGTCCCGGCTCTCCAGGGCGATGCGCACATGATCCTGCTTGATGGCGGGAGCGCCGTCGGGGGCAGTGAAGGGCTGGAAGTAGTGTTGCGTGAGCCAGGCAGCCTCCAGTTTGGCCTGCTCGGGCTTGACCCATTGGGAGGCTTCCCGCGCCTTGTCGGCGTTGCGGCTCTTGATGCTGAGGCTCATGGCGGGGCGCACGAGGGAGAACTGCACCTCGGGGAACGCCAGGGGGGCCTGTTGCAGCAGGCTTTGCAGTACGTCTTCCTGCATCCTGGCCGGACGGTAAGCGATGAGAGGGGGCAACTTGCCCGCCTCCAGCCGGTAGCTGAGCTGCTGCGCCTTGCCCTCTCTGTCCTGCCAGCCGACGTTGAGCTGACCGCCACTGTTGGTGAAAGAGGTCTGCCCGCCCAGGGCCGGGAGGCTGAGCAGCAGGCAGAGCAATGAAAGGGCGCCCCT
This sequence comes from Aeromonas sp. QDB56, assembly GCF_027705505.1. Classification (NCBI taxonomy): domain Bacteria; kingdom Pseudomonadati; phylum Pseudomonadota; class Gammaproteobacteria; order Aeromonadales; family Aeromonadaceae; genus Aeromonas; species Aeromonas sp. QDB56. Next base: position 11,065 of record NZ_JAPDBZ010000066.1, on the reverse strand, counting down.
TGCGGACATAGGTGTCTCCTGTCGGACATGCAGAGGTGGCGGGCTTTGTACAGCGACCCGACAATAAAACAGGGAGCCTCGGCTCCCTGTTGATTCTACTCGCTTTCTTGTCGCAGGCTCGTCAAATCCAGCTTGGCTGCTTCGCCTCGAAGGCGCTGATGGCGGCCTCATGCTGCAGGGTCAGACCGATGGCATCCAGCCCGTTGAGCAGACAGTAGCGACGGAACTCGTCGATTTCGAAGCCGAACGTGAGGCTGCCTGCACGCACCTGGTTGGCCTCCAGATCCACTTCGATCTCGATGCCCGGCTGGGCGGCGACCAGCTGGAACAGGGCGTCGACCTCCTCCTCCTTCAGACGAACCGGCACCATGCCGTTGTTGATGGCGTTGCCGTAGAAGATGTCGGCAAAGCTCGGGGCGATCATGGTCTTGAAGCCGTAGTCCGCCAGCGCCCAGGGGGCGTGCTCGCGACTCGAGCCGCAGCCGAAGTTCTCGCGGGCCAGCAGGATGCTGGCACCGGCGAATTGCGGCTTGTTCAGCACGAACTCCGGGTTGGGCTGCTCCCCTGCATCGTCCAGAAAGCGCCAGTCGTGGAACAGGTGCTTGCCAAAGCCGATGCGGTTCACTTTCTGCAGGAACTGCTTGGGAATGATGGCGTCGGTGTCGACGTTGGCGCTGTCGAGGGGAACGACGATCCCTTTATGCTGTTTGAAACCTGTCATCATGTTCTCCTTGTCGTTACAGCGCACGAATGTCGGCGAAGCGGCCGGTGACGGCGGCGGCGGCGGCCATGGCCGGGCTCACCAGGTGGGTGCGACCGGCACGACCCTGACGCCCCTCGAAGTTGCGGTTGCTGGTGGAGGCGCAGCGCTCCCCCGGTTGCAGCCGGTCGTTGTTCATGGCCAGACACATGGAGCAGCCGGGCAAACGCCACTCAAAGCCTGCCTCGATGAAGATCTTGTCCAGCCCCTCGGCCTCGGCCTGGGCCTTCACCTGCTCGGAGCCCGGCACCACCAGGGCCTGTACCCCGGCGGCCACCTTGCGACCGCGGGCGATGGCGGCAGCCGCGCGCAGATCCTCGATGCGGCTGTTGGTGCACGAACCGATGAACACCTTGTCGATGGCCACGTCGGAGAGCTTCTGGCCCGGTTGCAGGTCCATGTAGGCGAGGGCCTTGCGGGCGGACTGCTGCTCCACCGGATCGGCGAAGGATTCCGGTGCAGGGATGGGCTCATTGACGGCAATCACCTGGCCCGGGTTGGTGCCCCAGGTCACTTGCGGGGCGATGTCGGCGGCGTCGAGCACCACTTCGGCGTCGAAGTGGGCACCTTCGTCGCTCTTGAGGGTCAGCCAGTAGGCGATGGCCTGTTCCAGCTCCTCCCCCTTGGGAGCGAACTCCTTGTCACGGATGTAGTCGATGGTGGTCTGGTCGGGGGCAATCATGCCCGCTTTGGCGCCGAGCTCGATGGCCATGTTGCACACCGTCATGCGCCCTTCCATGGTGAGCCCCTCGATGGCTTCACCGGCGAACTCCACCACGTAGCCGGTCCCGCCTGCATGACCCACCTTGCCGATGATGGCGAGCACCACGTCTTTGGCGCTGATGCCTGCGGCCAGCTTGCCGTTGACAGAGATACGCATGGTCCTGGCACGGCCCTGTTTCAGGGTCTGGGTGGCCATCACGTGTTCCACTTCGGAGGTGCCGATACCGAATGCGAGCGACCCGAAGGCGCCGTGGGTGGCGGTGTGGGAGTCACCGCAGACGATGGTGGTGCCGGGCAATGTGATGCCGAGCTCGGGGCCCATCACGTGGACGATGCCCTGGTACTTGTGGTTCAAGTCATAGAGACGAACCCCGAACGCCTTGCAGTTGGCGGCGAGTGTCTCCATCTGGATGCGGGCCATCTCGCCGGAGGCGGCGATGTCCTTGGTGGTGGTGGAGACGTTGTGATCCATGGTGGCCCAGGTCAGATCCGGGCGACGCAGCTGGCGGTTCATGGCGCGCAGGCCGTCGAATGCCTGGGGGCTGGTCACTTCATGCACCAGATGACGGTCGATGTAGATGAGAGGGGTTTCCCCTTCCACTTCCCGCACCACGTGGGCGTCGAACACTTTCTGATAGAGGGTCTTGGACATTGCTCGGTTTCCTTGTTATCGATGCCGTGGGATCAGATGCGCGCGGCGATCTGGCTGCCCATGTCGGCCGTGCTCTGCACCGGGTGCGTGGCGCTGGCCTGATGCAGGTCGGCGGTGAAATAGCCTTCTGCCAGGGTCTGGGCCACGGCCTGCTCGATGGCCTGGGCGGCGGCTTCCTGGCCGAGACTGTAACGCAGCATCAGGGCGGCGGAGAGGATCTGGGCGATGGGATTCGCAATCCCCTTGCCGGCGATATCCGGGGCCGAGCCACCGGCCGGCTCGAACAGGCCGAAGCCGGATTCGTTGAGGCTGGCGGAGGGGAGCAGGCCCATGGAGCCGGTGATCATGGCACACTCGTCGGAGAGGATGTCACCGAACAGGTTGGAGCAGAGCAGCACGTCGAACTGGGACGGATCCTTGATGAGCTGCATGGTGGCGTTGTCGATGTACATGTGGTTCAGGGCCACGTCCGGGTAGGACTTGGCGACCTCGGTCACCACCTCGCGCCACAGGATGGAGGAGGCGAGCACGTTGGCCTTGTCGATGGAGGTGACCCTGGACTTGCGCACCCGGGCCGATTCAAACGCTATCTTGGCGATGCGCTCGATCTCGAAGCGGTGGTACACCTCGGTGTCGAAGGCCTTCTCGGTGGCGCCTTCCCCTTCACGCCCCTTGGGCTGGCCGAAATAGATGCCGCCGGTCAGCTCGCGCACGCAGGCGATGTCGAAGCCGCGATCGGAGATGTCGGCACGCAGCGGGGAGAACTGCTCCAGACCGGTGTAGATGCGGGCCGGGCGCAGGTTGCAGAACAGTTTGAAGTGGGCACGCAGGGGCAGCAGGGCACCGCGCTCCGGCTGATCGTTGGGCGGCAGGTGCTCCCACTTGGGGCCACCCACCGATCCGAACAGCACCGCATCGGCCGCTTCGCAGCCTTTGATCGTGCTCTGGGGCAGCGGTGTGCCGTGGTTGTCGATGGCGATGCCGCCGACGTCGTGACGGTCATAGTCGAGGGAGAAGCCGAATTTGGTCTGCACCTTTTCCAGTACCTTGATGGCCTCAGCCATCACTTCCGGGCCAATGCCGTCACCCGGCAATACTGCGATCCGATAACTGCTCATACTCTCTCCGTCTTGATAGTGTGATTCCGTTTCATCCGGGAGGCCGGTCCGGGCCACTGCCCTGGCCCCGGTCCTCCCCATGTCATGCTGTCATCTTGTCCGGCGGCGGGCTCAGACGGTTTCCGATTTGATGGTGTGGTTGCGCTCCATCTGCTCGGCCACCTGGTCCGCGCGCCAGATGCTGTTGATCACGTGGACCAGGGCCTGGGCCGAGGATTCGATGATGTCGGTGGCCAGCCCCATGCCGTGGAACTTACGCCCCTTGTACTCGGCGACGATGTCCACCTGGCCGAGGGCGTTCTTGCCCTCGCCCTTGCCCTTGAGTTCGTATTTATCGATGCGGATCTCGTAGCCGGTGATGCGGTTGATGCACTGGTAGACCGCATCCACCGGGCCATTGCCGGTGGCGGCCTCGCACACCAGATCCTGGCCTACCTTGAGCTTGACCGAGGCGGTGGCGAGCACCGAGCTGCCGCTCTGCACGCCGAGGTACTCCAGCTTGAAGTGCTCGGGCTCCTCGTGGATCTGGCTGAAGAAGGCGAGGGCCTCCAGGTCGTAGTCGAACACCTGGCCCTTCTTGTCGGCCAGGGTGAGGAACTTGGCGTAGAGATCGTCGAGGTCGTAGCTGCTCTCGGCGTAGCCCATGGACTCCATCCGGTGCTTGATGACGTGGCGGCCGGAGCGGGAGGTCATGTTGAGGTTGTTCTGGGTGAGGCCGATGCTCTCGGGGGTGATGATTTCGTAGGTGTTCTTTGCCTTGAGCACCCCATCCTGATGGATGCCGGAGCTGTGGGAGAAGGCGTTGGCCCCGACGATCGCCTTGTTGGGCTGCACCGGCATGTTGCAGAGCTGGCTGACGAGGGTGCTGGTGCGGTGGATCTCGTGGTGGCGGATGTTGGTGTGCACCCCGAGCAGGTCGGCGCGGGTTTTCAGGATCATCGCCACCTCTTCCAGGGAGCAGTTGCCCGCCCGCTCGCCGATGCCGTTGATGGTGCACTCGATCTGGCGGGCCCCCATCTGCACGGCGCCGATGGAGTTCGCCACCGAGAGGCCCAGATCGTCGTGGCAGTGCACCGAGATGATGGCCTTGTCGATGTTCGGCACCCGGTTGAACAGGGTGTGGATGATGCCGGAAAATTCGGTCGGCACCGTGTAGCCCACGGTGTCCGGAATGTTGATGGTGCGGGCGCCGGCCTTGATGGCGGCCTCCACCATGCGGCAGAGGTTGTCGATCGGTGTACGACCCGCATCCTCGCAGGAGAACTCCACGTCGTCGGTGTAGCGCAGGGCGTGCTTGATGGCGCCGACCCCCATCTCCAGCACGTCTTCGAAGCTCTTCTTCAGCTTGCTCTCCACGTGGATGGACGAGGTGGAGATGAAGGTGTGGATGCGAAACGCCTCGGCCACTTTCAAGGCCTCGCCGGCGGCGTCGATGTCTTTTTGCAGGGCGCGAGCCAGGGCGCAGACCCGGCTGTTCTTGATGTGGCGGGCTATGGTCTGCACCGATTGAAAATCGCCGGGGGAGGAGACGGGGAAACCCACTTCCATGATGTCGACACCGAGCCGTTCCAGCGCCTGGGCAATCTGCAGCTTCTCCTTGACCGTCAAGCTGGCCGACAGCGCCTGCTCGCCATCACGCAAGGTGGTATCGAATATGATGACTCGATCTGACATGTGACTTCCCTCTTCCTAAGTTCGGTGCGTGCATCCTGCATGGCATAAAAAAACCCGTGCGGGGTGCACGGGTTTCTGTAAATTCCGGCTATGCCTTAGCCCGGCTACAAGGATCCCGCGCGAGGAGTCGCGATTAGGGAGAGCAGTAGTAGCGGGGCGGCAATACGCATGATGTCTCAATCCTTCCAGTCGATAACGCTACTACCAATAACGAGATTTTTATGCTGTGTCAACCGGAATGGACAGGTTCAATCCACTGGTTTATTTAATCGGATTGTAAAGGAGTGCAAATTCTCTTGTCCCATATTCGGTTCATGCCTGATTATCTGGTCATTCCTGCTGTACTCGATCACCCGCACAATCAGATCGACTTATCAGCCCTTGCTGAATTATCTGAGGTATTCCATGGAAAAACGCAGACCTGGCCGTCCAGTCGGACGTTCCGACATTCGTGACAAGCTGCTTGCCGCCGCACGCGAACGTTTTCTCAACACCCCCTACAGCAAGGTGACGACCCGCGAGATTGCCGAGCTGGCAGGCTCCAATCTGGCGATGATCCACTACTACTTCGGCAGCAAGGAAGGCCTCTACAAGGCGGTGCTGGGGGATGTGGCCGAGCCCCTTGAGCAAGCCTGGCACGACGAGAGCAGCAACCGCAGCCTGACCGATCTGCTCAACACCTACTATCAGGTGATGGCGCCCAACAGCGAGCTGACCTCCGCCATCTCCAGCGCATTGTCCACCGAAAAGAGCCCGGGGCGTGATTTTGTGCTGAGCCGCCTGCTGGATCGCCAACTTCCCCAGTTCGATGCCCTGCTCGAATCCATGCGCTCCAACGGCCAGCTGGCGGACAACCTGGACCCTGAGATGCTGAAGATCTCTTTCCTCAGCATGATGTGGCAGCCTTTCGTGATGAAGGATCTCTACGAACAGGTGTTTGGTCTGACGGTGGACGAGCACTTCATGAGCCGCCTCGCGGCCCACAACTGCCGCCTGATGGAAAACGGCCTGCGCGGTGCCCTGAACTGACTTTTTCGGGATGACGGATGAAAAAGGGCCCCTGGGCCCTTTTTTTCATCAATCTGTTATCTGGGCGTCAACGAAGTGTCATGCCGCCCTCCTAGTCTGCACTCAGGATACAAGGGAGGGCCGTGATGAACAAGATCCAGCAATGGGACCTGCGGGTGTGCCGTGTCTGCCTGCTCCACCCCTACAATCAGCCGCAGGCCAGGATAAGCCGGCTTGTCTCCCGTACCGGTGACGGCCCCCTCTATGCCGTGGCGGCCTGCCTGCTCTGGTGGCAGGGGAGCGCCGGGCAGGAGGCGGTCAGGGTGGCGCTCTGGGCGTTTGCCCTCGAGTTGCCGCTCTACCTGCTGCTCAAGAATGCCCTCAAACGCCAGCGCCCGGCAGGGCTGCCTGTCTTCATCACCCCGTCGGATCGTTACAGCCTGCCCTCGGGCCATACCGCGGCCGCCTTTCTGATGGCGACCGTACTGGCCGCCAGTTTCCCGCTCTGGGCACCGCTGCTGTTTGTCTGGGCCGCGCTGGTGGGGGCGTCCCGCCTGCTGCTCGGGGTGCATTATCTGAGCGATCTGGTGGCCGGGGCGCTGCTTGGCGGTGGTTGCGCCCTCTGGGCGCTGGGTTGGAGCCAGGGATGAGGATACTGTTCGGCGTTCAGGGGACCGGCAACGGCCACATCAGTCGTAGCCGGACCCTGGCGCGCGCATTGAAGAGCAGGGGCGTGGCGGTGGACTATCTGTTCAGCGGGCGCGCCGCCGACGGTTACTTCGAGATGGGGGAGTTCGGGGATTATCGCACCTTCCCCGGTATCACCTTCGCCAGCCATCAGGGGCGCATCTCGGGCTGGCGTACCCTCAAGGGACTCTCTCCCCTGCGTTTCTGGCAAGATCTGCGTGCCCTCGATTGTCGCGAGTACGATCTGGTCATCAGCGACTTCGAGCCGCTCAGTGCCCATGCAGCTCGCCGCTGGGGCAAACCCAGCCTCACCATCAGCCATCAGGCGAGCTTCGACTGGCCGATCCCGCGCTGGGGGGAGAGCGGCTTCAACCGCCAGCTGATGCGCCATTTTGCGCCGGTACGCCAGTCCCTGGGGCTGCACTGGTTCCATTTCGGCCAGCCCCTGCTGCCTCCCATCGTCGATCCCCTCGAGCCGGTGCCGGACAACCAGCAGATCCTGGTCTATCTGCCATTCGAGCAGACAGAGACGATCGCGGCCCTGTTGTCGCGTTTCAGCACGCAGTCGTTCATCTGCTTCCATCCCGAGGTGCGCAAGCGTAGCGAGTGGCGCAACATCCGCTTTGAACCTCAGGCCAGAGAGGGGTTCAAGCTGGCGCTGGCCGGTTGTCGCGGGGTCATCAGCAATGCGGGATTCGAGCTTGCCTCCGAGGCGCTCTCCTTGGGCAAGAAGCTGCTGGTCAAACCCCTGGGTGGCCAGTTCGAGCAGTTGACCAACGGCAGGACCCTGGAGCTGATGGGGCTGGCCCAGTTGATGGACATCCTGGATGCCAATGCGGTGCGAAGCTGGCTGGAGGCCCCTTCTCCTGGCAGGGTACGCTATCCCGATGTGGCAGGAGAGCTGGCCGACTGGTTGCTGGCCGGGGCCGGGGAGGAGGTGGGGGCGCTCTCCCGCCGCCTCTGGGGCAGGACTCTCTTTCCGGAGGAGGTGTGTGACAGCCTGGGGGAGCTTGCCAGCCGTACCGGCCAGGAGCGTCCCTGGTTATCCCAACTCAGCGCCTTTGACTAAACTGAGTCGATCCCACCACGGAGAGGACGGACAGCATGCGCTTTACCAATGAAAACGGCGACACCATGACTCTGGCAGACAATCTCACCCTGCATGAGCTGCTCGACATGGGTGTCAGCATTTCGGTCTGCGAAGAGACGGATCCGGATCAGCAGATCTGGCTGGCAGAACCCGAAGACGAGCAGTGAAACCAGCCAGTTTTTGACGGCCCACCCCCTCGAGGTGGGCCGTTTATTTTGTTCCTGACCGACGCGGGCAGCATGATCCGCTGGTTGTTCCCCCCAGGGCCCCTCTTTGTTGCCCGTCTGGTGGCCAAGTCACTGAATGTTAATAGCTGTTTGAAATTTATGACTGTTATGGCCAGACAAAGCCGTGGACAAGCGTTCACGGGCGGGTTAAGTTGGTTTTTCACCCGCTTTTCGGGTGAATGATGGAAAACCCCTATTTTTCTACTATCGACGGCTCCGAACTCGCCTGATCTGCCTGCAGACAACAACAAGACTCGGATCGGCGCTGCCGGGAAGCAGCGGACTGTCGATAGCTTTCGCTTAACGGAGCAAAGCCTGGAGGGCTTTATCATGGAGATGTTATCAGGCGCCCAGATGGTGGTTAGAGCGCTGGAAGATCAGGGAGTGGAACACGTTTTCGGCTACCCTGGTGGCTCAGTGCTCGACATCTATGACGCTCTCTTCGAAAACGGCAAGATGGAGCATGTCCTGGTGCGGCACGAGCAGGCCGCAGTGCACATGGCGGACGGTTACGCCCGCTCCACCGGCAAGGTGGGCACTGTGCTGGTGACCTCGGGTCCCGGCGCCACCAACTGCATCACGGGGATCGCCACCGCCTACATGGATTCCATTCCCCTGGTGATCCTGTCCGGCCAGGTGCCGACCAGCATGATCGGGGAGGATGCGTTCCAGGAGACCGACATGATCGGCATCTCCCGCCCGGTGGTGAAGCACAGCTTCCTGTGCAAGAAAGCCAGCGACATTCCCGAGGCCATCAAGAAGGCCTATTACATTGCCGCCAGTGGCCGCCCGGGGCCCGTGGTGGTGGATCTGCCCAAAGACGTGCAGAATCCGAAAGAGAAGTTCCCCTATCAGTATCCCGAGTCCGTTTCCCTGCGCTCCTACAATCCGACCAAGGCCGGACACAAGGGCCAGATCAAGCGGGCTGCCAAGCTGCTGACCGAGGCGAGCCGCCCGGTCATGTACGTGGGTGGCGGCGCCATCAACGCCAATGCTGATCACCTGGTGACCAAGCTGGCGGAGCTGCTGAACCTGCCGGTGACTACCACGCTCATGGGGCTGGGCGCCTTCTCCGGCACCCATCCGCAATTCATCGGCATGCTCGGCATGCACGGCACCTTCGAAGCGAACAAGAGCATGCACAACGCGGATCTCATCTTCGCCGTGGGTGCCCGCTTCGATGATCGCGTGACCAACAATGTCAGCAAGTTCTGCCCCAACGCCACCATAGTCCACATCGACATCGACCCCACCTCCATCTCCAAGACGGTACAGGCCCATGTGCCCATCGTCGGCTCGGTGGAAACCGTGCTGGAACAGATGCTGGAAGTGATCCGCGAGTGCGGCTTTGACAACGACAAGCAGGCGCTGGCGGACTGGTGGGAGCAGATCAACCAGTGGCGCTCCCGCAACTGCCTGGCCTACGAAACCCATCCCACCCTGATCAAGCCGCAGCAGGTCATCGAGACTCTCTACAAGGTGACCAAAGGGGAGGCGTTCGTGGCTTCCGACGTGGGCCAGCACCAGATGTTTGCCGCCCTCTACTACCCGTTTGCCAAACCGCGCCAGTGGATCAACTCTGGCGGTCTCGGCACCATGGGCTTTGGCATTCCCGCCGCCATGGGGGCCCAGTTTGCCAACCCGGAAGCCGTGGTCTGCTGCGTCACCGGCGACGGCTCGGTGCAGATGAACATCCAGGAGCTCTCTACCTGCATGCAGTACGGGGTGCCCATCAAGATCATTTCCATCAACAACCGTGCGCTGGGCATGGTCAAGCAGTGGCAGAAGATGTTCTACGGTGGCCGCCACAGCCACTCCTACATGGAATCCCTGCCTGACTTCGTCAAGCTGGCGGAAGCCTATGGCCACGTCGGCATCGCGGTGAGCGATCCGGCGGAGCTGGAGAGCGCCATGGAGAAGGCCTTTGCCATGAAGGACAGACTGGTGTTCATGGACATCTCGGTCGATCCGGACGAGCACGTCTATCCGATGCAGATCAAATTTGGCGCCATGGACGAGATGTGGCTGAGCAAGACGGAGAGAACCTGATGAGACATATAATTTCCGTTCTGCTGGAGAACGAATCCGGTGCCCTGAGCCGTGTGGTAGGCCTCTTCTCCCAGCGCGGCTACAACATCGAGACCCTGACGGTGGCCCCCACCGAGGATCCCACCCTGTCCCGCATGACCATCGTCACCATGGGGGATGAGCGGGTACTGGAGCAGATCCAGAAGCAGCTGCACAAGCTGGTGGACGTGCTCAAGGTGTGCGATCTCAGCGAAGGGGAGCACATCGAGCGGGAGATCGCGCTGGTCAAGGCGCGCGCCGCCGGTGGTGCCCGTGACGAACTGAAGCGGCTGGCGGACATCTTCCGTGGCCAGATCGTCGACGTCACCCCCGAGCTCTACACGGTGCAGCTCGTCGGGACCAGCGAAAAGCTGGACGCCTTCATCAAGACGGCTGCCCAGACCAACGAGATCATCGAAGTGGTGCGCTCCGGTGTCTGTGGCATCTCCCGGGCGGACAAATCCCTGCGTCCCTGATGTGGCCGGATGTGAAAATAGCTGTTCAAGGGCTCTTCGGAGCCCTTTTTCGTGTCTGGCAGCGTTGCGGGCAAGTGGGGGCGCCGGTAGGGATGCTGGCCACAGCATCAGGAGGTTATCGAGGGGGTGAAAGAGAAGGGGGAAGAGAGGGGCTTCACCTGTCATTTTCTTTCAAATGATCGGTAAACTATCCACAAAAGCTGTGGAAAACTCTGTAGATTAGCGGTGTGTCTGGCGTTAGTCGCATGATCTTAAAGGGATATTTCAATTTGATCCTGGCTGGATCGCATTTGTGCAATCCCCTGGCGAGGGTGTGAGCGTTTGCTTATCCCTCGTGCCTTGCCAAGGGCGGAACGCGGATCTGTTCGTGGATCCGGACGGGATCCCGACCTGATCTAGCGGATCAACATTTCTGGGCGCGAGCCATAAAAAAACCCGCCTCTCGGCCAATGCTGTTCACTTAAGAGAATTTGAGTTCCAGTCCACGTAGTATCAGGGCTAAAAAATGGTTCTTCGCGGGATCTTGGGGAAGTGGAAGTTGACAGACAGGGTGCTGGTAAACTGGCTGTCTCCAAACACACCA
>NZ_JAPDBZ010000065.1:0-22043 GCF_027705505.1 Aeromonas sp. QDB56 | reverse complement strand
GATTTAGGGACTCAGAATACTTTTTTCTGAAAATCAAGGCGGCCTTCCCCGGAAAGCCGCGATGAACCAAAAAAAAGCCCCACCGATCCGGGATCGGTGGGGCTTCTTTGCCCTGTTGCGGAGGAATGGCCGGATGGCCCTTCCCTGTCCGCTGTCTCTTCACTTGCTATCGTGTATTCGGTTATTCACTTTCCGTGCCAGCTCTGCCAGTGCCCGCCAGACGGGCTTTCGCCCCTCCAATCCCGCCCTCGCCACCCCCAATTTGCCTCAATTAGGCGCAGTTGCACCAAAACGGTTGGCCACCAGGACGCTCAGGCGGGCAATGCCAGCAACAGCTGCCGCGCCAGCTCCCCCAGGCTCAGGTGACGGCTCATGGCGGTGCTGCGCATCAGGCGATAGGCCTGTTCCTCGTCCAACCCCTGATGGCGCATCAGCCGCCCCTTGGCCTGCTCGACGAGCCGCCTCTCCTCCAGCTTCTGGCGCAGCTCGCTCTCGGTCTGCATCAGGGCCTGCACCATGGCGAGCTGGCTGCGGGCCAGGCGCAGCCACTGCTCCACCGGCTCCCGCTCGCCGCAAGGGTGGGGCACCAATAGCACACCCTGCCGCAACAGGGCGAGCTGGGTGTCTCCCCCCAGCCGCTCGCAGAACAAGAGGCGCGGCAGGCCGGGCCAGAGGGAGAGGCCGAGGCGCACCTCGGCGCCGAACTGTCGGCAGCTGACGAGCAGGGCGTCCCCCTGCTCCATCGGGGTCAGCAACTGGCGGGTATCGAGGATCCTGGGCTGATGACCGTAGTGGCTGACCAGCAGGGCCAGCCGATTGGCCTGACCGGGATCATCGGCGTGGATCAGCAGGCGGGAAGCGGGGCCGTCCTGACCCCGGGTGGAAAGAGTAGTCATGGCGCTCCTTGCCAACGGCTATCGCAACTTGTCTGCTGCCAATGCCGCAACATGAAGGCCAACTCTTTGAATCTACCTCCTTTTTATCTATCAGGAGGTAGTGGGGGTAGAGGGTGGATATCGGCTCAGGCGACCCGATCCAGCGCCTCCGTCAGCAGACCCTGCAGCTCGGCGCGCAGGCGCACCACCTCCCCCACGATGATCAGCACCGGGCTCTGGCCGAGCAGGGCCAGCGCGGCCTGCGCCAGCCCGTCCAGCGTGGTCTCGTGCACCTGCTGGCGGGCGTTGCACCCGGCCACCACCAGGGCCACCGGCACATCCAGTGAGGCCCCCGCCGCCAGCAGCCCCTGCCGGATCTGGGCCGCCCGCTCCAGCCCCATGTAGAACACCAGGGTGTGGCCGGCCCGGGTCAGCCCCTGCCAGCCCTGATAGTCGCGCTCGTCCATCAGGTGCCCCGTCACCAGGGTCAGGGAGCGGGCCAGTCCCCTGTGGGTCAGGGGGATGAAGGTGCTGGCGGCGCACCCCAGGGCCGCCGTGATCCCCGGCACCAGCTCGGCGGCGATGCCGTGCCGGGCCAGGTGCAGCGCCTCCTCGCCGCCACGGCCGAACACCAGGGGATCCCCCCCCTTGAGGCGCACCACCCGCTTGCCGGTGCGGGCCAGGGCCAGCAGCAGGGCGTTGATCTCCTCCTGGGTCGGGCTCGGCTCGCCGCAGCGCTTACCCACGTCGAAGCGGGCCGCCCCCTGGGGAATGCGGGCCAGGATCTCGCTCCCCACCAGGCGGTCATAGACCACCACCTCCGCCGCCTCGATGCGTTGCAGGGCGCGCAGGGTCAACAATTCGAGGGGGCCGGGGCCCGCTCCCACCAGACTGATTTGGCTCATCTCAGGCTCCTTGTGTCCTGGCATCGCACTAAGCGGATGCCAGGAAAACATGTTTGATCAACAACTTGTCTATCTCGGGCAGGCAGGTACCGCAGTTGCTGCCGCAGCCGAGCAGGGCCTGCAGCCCCGCCAGCTCGCTCACCCCCTGCCGGGTGATGGCATCGACGATGCGCTGCTCCGATACCCGCAGGCAGGAGCAGACCAGCCGGCTCTCCCCGGCCAGGGCCTGACTCAGGGTCTGGCTCAGGGCCCCCACCTGGAGCGGCGTGCCGAGCAGGCTGGCCAGCAGATCGACCTTGATGTCCGGGCGCCGCTCCCCCATCAGCAAGATGCCCTCGATGCGATCCCCGGCCAGGGCCACGGCCAGCCACCCCTCCTTCATGGGCAGCCTGAGCCAGTGCCCCTCGGCCCCCAGCCGTTGCCACAGGCGCTCGGGGCTCTCTGACCAGGAGGCCAGCAGGGTGCAGTTGCCCTCGGGCAGGGGGCGCCTGGCCCACCAGTCCACCCCCTCACGCCAGTCATGGCGGCCGCACCAGAGCCCCTGCCAGCGGGTGGGCTGCGCCCTGGCCTGCACTCGCCCCTGCTTGAACATGGGCTGGCCCGAGAGGGGATCCACCACGGCGGCGATGAGACGGTTGACCGCCCCCTGGCTGCACTGGCTGTCGGTCCAGTGCATGGGCAGGAAGGCCTCCCCCTCCCTGAGCCCCTCGTCCAGCCCGACCAGCAGCAGCGCCTCCCCGAGCGCGTTGCAGAGGCGCACCAGATCCCCCTCCCTGGCGCCGAGCGCCAGCAGGCTGGCGGCCCCCACCCGCACCCTGGGCCAGGGCTCGGCCTCCTGCAACCTGGGCACGTGACCGGTGCGGGTCATGGTGTGCCACTGATCCCGCAGCCGCCCGCTGTTGAGGAGCAGGGAGACAGCCCCTGCAAGCGGGGGCGTTTCTGGCTGCTCGGGGAAGCGCTGGGCCAGGGGCAGCAGGCGGGCCCGGCCATCCGGGGTGGCAAAGCGCCCGTCCTCGAACAGGCGATCACGCCCTTTGGGCCAGCGGGCATTGACGGGCCAGCGAAGGGGGGCCAGGGCCTCGAATTCGGCACGGGTGAGACCCGCCAGCCCCGAAATGTCGAACTGGCGGGATCCGTCGTTTTCAAACCCGGAGAGGGCGGCATGCTCGCAGAAGATCTCGTGCTCGTGTTCATAGGCGAACCCCTCGCCAAAGCCGAGCCGGCGGGCGAGCCGGGTCAGGGCCCACCAGTCGGGCCTGGCCTCCCCCGGCAGGGGCAGGAAGGCGCGCTGGCGGCTGATGGTGCGCTCGGAGTTGGTGACGGTGCCGCCCTTCTCCCCCCAGGCGGCGGCGGGCAGCAGCAGGTGGGCGAGGCGCGCCGTGTCGGTGTTGGCCGTCACCTCGGAGACCACCAGCAGCTCGCAGCGGCTCAGGGCCTCGCGCACCCGGTTGCCGTCCGGCAGGGAGACCGCCGGGTTGGTGCCGAGCACCCAGAGCGCGCGGATCTCCCCCCGGTGCACCGCCTCGAACAGCGCCACCGCCTTGTGTCCCGGCCCGCGCACCATGGTCGGGCTCTGCCAGAAACGCTGCACCCGGTCGCACTCGGCCTCGCCAAAGCCCATGTGGGCGGCGAGCTGGGTCGCCAGCCCCCCCACCTCGCGCCCGCCCATGGCGTTCGGTTGCCCCGTCATGGAGAAGGGAGCCGCCCCCGGCTTGCCGATGCGGCCGCACATCAGGTGGGCGTTGAGGATGGCGTTGGCCTTGTCCACCCCCTGGTTGGACTGGTTGATCCCCTGGCAGAACAGGGTGACGGTTTTGGGGGTGCGGGCAAACAGCTGGTAGAAGCCGAGCAGATCGCTGCGTGAGAGGCCGCAGCTGCGGGCCACCTCGTCCAGTTGCCAGGCGGGGTCGTCCAGCGCCGCCGCCAGCGCCTCGAAGCCGCTCACATGCTGCGCCACATAGGCCTTGTCCCAGCCGTCGCTGTCGAGGAGATAACGGCACAGGCCGTTCCAGAGCGTCACGTCGCTGCCGGGCTTGAGCGCCAGGTGCAGATCCCCCTGCTCCGCCGTCATGGTGCGGCGGGGATCCAGCACCACCAGCCTGAGCTCGGGGCGCCGCGCCCTGGCCTGCTGCAGGCGGCGAAACAGCACGGGATGGGTCCAGGCGGTGTTGGCGCCGGTGAGCACCACCAGATCGGCGAGCTCCAGATCCTCGTAGCAGGCGGGCACCAGATCCTCCCCGAAGGCGCGCTGGTGGGCCACCACGGCCGACGACATGCAGAGCCGGGAATTGGTGTCCACATTGGCACTGCCGAGGTACCCCTTCATCAGCTTGTTGGCGACGTAGTAATCCTCGGTGGTGAGCTGGCCCGACAGGTAGATGCCGATAGCCTCAGGCCCGGACTCTGCCATGATGGCGGCCAGGCGTTCCGCCAGGGTGTCCAGGGCCTCCTCCCAGCCGATGCGCTGCCCCATCCAGCGCGGATAGAGCAGGCGGTCAGGGAAGGCCAGGCTCTCCAGCAGGCTGGCCCCCTTGACGCACAGGGCGCCGCCGTTGGCCGGATGCTGCTCATCCCCCTGCAACTGCCAGTTCTCCCCCTCCCGGCTCAGCCGGATGCCGCACCCCACTCCGCAATAGGCACAGGTGGTCTTCATTCCCTTGCTCCTTGTCATGTGTCTGACGAGGGGCCCATAAAAAAGCGTCCGCCCCCCTGCGGGGACGGACGCCTTTGTCCGGATGCCTCATCGTCTTGTATGGGAAAGTGACTGCAAACCCCGCGCCAGGATGCAAGGGGCGCCGCCATTGCGCGTCAGCGTGCCGGGCTGCGCCGCCACGGTGCAGCCGCCCCCTTGTTGGGCCCGCTGGACGGGAATGCGCCCCACGGGCTGGGCAAGGGGCGCGCCGGGGGTATAATGCGCCGCCACACAGGAGAACGAGATGAAAGTGTCAGGTTACGGCGCCGCAGAGCGGGTCGATGCGCGGCCGGATGCGGCCCCCGAGTATTGCGCCATCGGGCTGGTCAACCCCAAGTCACCGGAGAACGTGGGGGCCGTGATGCGGGCCGCCGGCTGCTATGGGGCAGACGAGGTCTACTACACGGGGCAGCGCTTCGAGCTGGCGCGCCGCTTTGCCACCGACACCAAGCAGATGGTGGAGAAGATCCCCCTGCTCGGGGTCGAGGAGCTGCTGGCGTTCGTGCCCGAGGGCTGCACCCCTGTGCTGGTGGATCTGATAGAGGGGGCCACCCCCCTGCCGGATTACGTGCACCCCAGGAGAGCCTTCTACATCTTCGGCCCTGAGGATGGCACCCTGGAGCCCGCCCGCTTCGCGGCAGTGAAGGAGGTCATCTATGTGCCGACTCAGGGTTGCATGAACCTCGCCGCCTCGGTCAACGTGATCCTCTACGACCGGCTGGCCAAGACGCTCAGAGCCAAAGACTAAGGGCGGGGCAAGAGGGGCCCGATGACGGCATCAGGCCCGACAGCTAGGGCTGTGGCTTGTTCGCCCGCACCACCTGCTCCCTGAGAAAGTCCTGGTAGTAGTCGTAGAGCTTGTTCTGCCGATAGATCTCCGCCAGCTTGCCCTGCCTTATCAGGGTGCGCATGCCGGGATCCCAGAGCCCGTGCAACTGCCTGCCCTTCGGGGTATCGGCGAAGATGGGGTAGGTCGGAATCCAGCGCAGGAATACCTGTACCAGCTCGGGGGGAAGGGAGCCTTCGGGGTAGAGGGCGCCGTCGGTCAGGTAGTAGCGGTAACGCCCCTTGATCAGCAATTGCAGCGCCATCTCGTGGCTGTCTCTCTCGAACCAGCGCATCGGCTCCGGGATGAACTTGTCAAAGGCCCACCCCCTCAGCCAGAGCACCTCCTGCTCCTTGAGGCTGTGCTCCCCTGCCCAGTGCGGCAGCCAGCGCTTTTGCATCACCACGCTCACGTAGTCCGCCGAGTCGGGGTAGTCGGGCTGATGGACCCCGGGCACCTCTCCCCGATAGACCCCCATCGCCATGTCCCCCTCCTTTTGCGACACCACCGCCAGTGCCCGTTTGTAAGGCACCATGTGAAGCTTCACCTCGTGCCCCAGGGGTTCATAGATGGCTCGAACCACATCCAGATAGACCCCCTTGCCGTCCCGGTGACAGAAGCCGGGCCAGTCGTCGCAATAGACTTGTATGGTGTCTGCCCGCACGAACGAGGTGATCAGCAGGCAACAGAACAGAAAAAGACGAACCATGAATATCCTCAGTGATATGGCACTCGGCAGATGCTCACCGCCGGACGGCCCGTTCAGGCATACAGATAGCATAGAAAAACAGAGTCCCGGCCGACATTTTCCCCATTTTGCGAGCGGGTCGAGGGTTATTGTCGCCCCACAGCGTATCATGGCAAACAAGATTCATTAGTAGCCCAACTTGAGGGGAGATTCTCATGCCAACCATCAAATCCCTGCTCTGCCCCGTCGATTTCTCCGAGATGTCCAGAGCGGTACTCGACTACGCCGTCTTCATGGCCAACACCCACCAGGCCGAGCTCAAACTGGTCCACGTGGTGGATCAGCTGCACGGCTTTGACAGCTACAAGATCCTGCACATGACGGCCATCGAGATCACCCACGAGATGGAACGCCAGGCCAAGAGTCAGCTCAAGGAACTGGTCGCCTGCCTGCCGATTCCGGCCAAATTCGAGGTCCGTTTTGGCCGCGCCGCCGATGAAATTGTCCTCCAGGCGAAGGAAGACAAGGTGGATCTCGTGGTCATGGGCAGCCATGGCCGCTCCGGCATCAGCCACCTGCTGGTGGGCAGCGTGGCGGAATCCGTGGTGCGCCACGCTCCCTGCCCTGTGCTGGTGGTCCGCAAATAATCCCCGCCTGATGCGCCAAGGCCAGCATATGCTGGCCTTTTTGCTGTTCATTGCCATGGGATACTCATCTCAGAACCGGTGCACGAGGGATAACGCGAGGTCGTCGGCAAAGTAGAGCGCCGCCCACCAGTCCTGGTGACGCCCTCGCAGCAGGCTCGCGGGCAAGGTCTCAGCCATGGGCATAGATGACGCTCCCTCCCTTGATGGTGTCGATAATGGCCCTGGACTGCTCCCTTGGCAGGGCCGGGCATCCCCAGCTGCGCCCCAGCTTGTCAAACTTCTGCAGATGCCTGGGGCTGGCGTAGTCCGCCCCGTGCACCACGATGGCGCGCTTGCGGGCATTGCTGTTCTTGCCGGGACTGAGGCCGTCGAGACGCAGGGAGTAACCGTGCTTGCCCTGATAGGTCTCGGCGGTGCGGTAGACCCCCAGGGAACTTTGCCGGGAATTCATCTGATTGGAGAACTGGCGGGCGGCCAGCTCCCCCGAATTGCGGCCGTGGCTGACCCAGGTGTGGTAGAGCAGCTTGTGGCGCTTGACGTCGATGACGAACAGCCGGCGCATGGTCGAGGGCTTGCTGTAGTCGATGATGGTGAGAATGGGTTTTCGCTTGTGGCGCACGCTCTGGTAACCGTCCAGGGCCTTACGAAACACGCGGCTGTCGAGCTTGCCGGCCAGCCCGAGCTGACGATAGAGATCCTGGTCCCAGCTGGCGTGGCTGGCGCCGCTGAAACAGAGCGCCCCCAGCAGCAGTGGCAGGCTCAGCCAGAGGCAGCCCCACCACGCACTCCTATCCTGTCACTTCATCCTTGAAGTTGCTCCCCTTGCTGTCGCTGGCCTGATGCCCCGGGTGACACCGCATCCTGCTGGATAGTTATATGCAAGCCATTGATTGCGAGCAATAAAAAAGCACAAAAATGCCGACCTGAGTCGGCATTGTCCTGCTTGCTCAGCGTGCCTGGATCAGGCACGGCTGAGATAATCCGCCTGCCCCACCCACTTGTAGCTGGTGAGTTCGGTCAGCCCCATGGGGCCACGGGCGTGAAGCATCTGGGTCGAGACCGCCACCTCGGCCCCGAGGCCAAACTGGCCGCCGTCGGTGAAGCGGGTGGAGGCGTTGACATAGACCGCCGCCGAACCGGCCCCGTTGACGAAACGCTCGGCATTGGCGAGGGAGTTGGTCAGGATGGCATCGGAGTGGCCGGCGTTGTGCTCGCGCATATGGGCGAGCGCCTCGTTGACGTCCGCCACCACCTTGACCCCCAGGGTCAGCCCCAGCCACTCGGTGTCGAAATCTTCCGGCCCCGCGTCGCACAGGTTGTCGCTGCCAGCCAGCAGCGCCATGGCGTTGGGCGCCCCCACCAGAGTCACCTTGCGCTCGTTCATCAGAGCCACCAGTTGCGGCAGCAAGGTGGCCGCCACCTTCTCGTGTACCAGCAGGGTATCGAGGGCGTTGCAGGCGGAGGGGCGCTGCACCTTGGCGTTCTCGATGACCGCCAGGGAACGCGCCAGATCGGCGCTCTCGTCCACGAAGATATGGCTGATACCGAACCCGCCGATGATGACGGGGATGGAGCTGTTCTCCTTGCACATCTTGTGAAGACCCGCGCCACCACGGGGGATGATCATGTCCACGTAGCGGTCGAGGCGCAGCAACTCGGCCACCAGCGCCCTGTCCGGGTTGTCGATGTACTGCACCGCCGCCTCGGGCAGGCCGGACGCCGCCAGGGCATGCTGGATCACCCGCACCAACTCCAGGTTGGAGTGGAAGGTCTCGCGACCACCGCGCAGAATGCTGGCGTTGCCGGTCTTGAGGCAGAGGCTGGCGATGTCGATGGTGACATTGGGGCGCGCCTCGTAGATGACGCCGATGACCCCGATGGGCACCCGGCGACGGGAGAGGCGCAGGCCATTCTCCAGCACCCGGCTGTCGATTTCGGCCCCGACCGGATCGTCCAGGGTGATCACCTTGCGCACATCCGCCACTATGCCGGCAAGGCGCGCCGGGTTGAGCAGCAGGCGATCCAGCATGGCTTCCGTGAGCCCCGCCTCGCGCCCGGCGGCAATGTCTTTCTCGTTGGCCGCCAGGATCTGGGCACTGCGTGCTTCCAGTTCATCGGCGATGGCCGCCAGCGCCCGGTTCTTCTGTGCCGTGCTGACGGTGGCCAGTTGATAGGCGGCTTCACGGGCCGCCTGCCCCATTTTCTCCAGACTCATCACAGTTCCCTTTTGTTCATGCGGTGCCGCCCTGTTCAGAGCAGCACCATGTCATCACGGTGGATGGCCACGGCACCATAGCCGTAACCCAATACCTGTTCAATCTGATCCGAGTGGACACCGCGCAGCCGATCCAGCTCCAGATGGTCGTAACGGCAGATACCGCGAGCCAGCTCGCTCCCCTTGGGATCCAGGATACGCACCACGTCGCCACGCACGAAATCTCCCTTCACCGCGACGATGCCCTTGGGCAGCAGGCTGGAGCCCTTCTCCTGCATGGCGGCCACGGCCCCCTGATCCACCTGCACTTCGCCGTGAGGAGGGGGCCCTGCCAGGATCCAGCTCTTGCGCCCTTCCAGGGGGGATGCCAGGGCCGGGAACAGGGTCCCCACCCGCTCCCCGGCGGCGAGGCGGCCGATCACTTCCGGGATCTGGCCGGTGGCAATCACCACGTCCACCCCGGCGCGGCGTGCCACGTCGGCGGCCTGCAACTTGGTGGCCATGCCACCGGTGCCAAGGCCGCTCACGCTGTCACCGGCAAGGGAGCGCAGGGTGTCATCTATGGTCTGCACCTCTTCGATGAGCTGGGCATCCGGGTTGGTGCGCGGGTCGGCGGTGAAGAGCCCCTTCTGATCCGTGAGCAGGACCAGCAAGTCCGCATCCGCCAGGATGGCGGCACGGGCAGAGAGGTTGTCGTTGTCCCCCACCTTGATCTCGGCGGTGGCCACGGCGTCGTTCTCGTTGATGACGGGGATGATGCGGTGATCGAGCAGAGTGCGCAGGGTGTCGCGGGCATTGAGGTAGCGCTCCCTGTCTTCCAGGTCGGCGCGGGTCAGCAGCATCTGGCCGATGTGCAGCCCGTAGAGGTTGAACAGGTCCTGCCATACCCGGATGAGCTGGGTCTGACCCACCGCCGCCAGCATCTGTTTGTTCGGCAGGGTAGGCGCCAGCGGAGGGTGGCCCAGATGCTCGCGACCGGCGGCGATGGCCCCCGACGTGACCAGCACGACACGGTGCCCGTGTCGATGCAAGGCGGCACATTGTCTGACCAGCTCGACCATGTGGGCACGGTTGAGGCGGGCAGATCCCCCGGTGAGCACGCTGGTGCCCAGTTTGACGACTATGGTTCTGTTTTCCATGGGAACGAAGGGTTAGAAAAGTAAGGAATCCCTTTATACCCACGGCCCCCCTGCCCTGCAAGGCAATTAAGCCTCGCCAGGCAGTTGCGGGCTCGGTGACAAAGCATCGGGGTACCCCGCACCGGGAAGATGCGGGGCTTGGGGATCAGGCTGCCGTCACGCTCAGTTCGGCGGTCACCTGCTTCGCGGGGGAGAGGGTGCACTCCAGCTGGGTCAACTTGCCGCTGATGAGCTTGTAGAAATGTTACAGGGTGCGTTTCACTTCCGCCTGATGCTTCTTGGGCAGCGCCTTGTCGATCCACTCCCCGTCCGCGTTGTAGAACCCCGTCTGATAGTGGTAGCTGAAGCTGTGATCCGCCTGCTCCAGCACCAGCCACCAGCCCCAGAACTCCCGCTTGTCCGGAGCAGGCTTGGCGCTGACACAGACGGACAGACAGTCAAAGCGGTAGCGGCCCTCCTCGCACAGGTCTTCACGCAAATAGGGGCCAATGGCCGCGAACTGCCGCAGCAATCGCTTGTAAGTCACTCTTTCTGACATGCTAACCTCCCTGTTGAACAAGCCATACCATCACATGGTGATGTTACATTTTTAGTTTTATATCATGTACATAAGTGCTTTTTGAGCCAGTCTACCGTCTCTTTCAGTGCCTCGTCATAGACCTCGAGCAGTGGCTGCTTGTCAAACACCACCGCCTTGCCGCTGCGACTCGCAGCGGCCAATGCCCGGACATCCTGCTCGGGACAAATAAAATCTTTCTTGTGCCCGATACTCAATATCGGCACGGAAGTGCGACTCCCCAGCAATCCCTGGGTCTTGAGGGAGAAGACCTGGCACTTGGTGCGCAGCAGATCCCACAGGGCCGCGTCCGCCCCCAGCCGGTTCGCCAGCCCGTCGCGCATCATGCGCGGGCAGCGGGCGAACATCTCCTGATTGGTGAACACCTGGTTGATGCCGGCACCGATGCAGACCACGGTCCGAAGCTTGAATGGCTCGACGAAGGCGAGGCGGGCCGCCACGTTGCCGGCGAGGCGGAACCCCACCATGGCGATGCGCTGGTGATCGACCCAGGCCACCTCCGAGAGGTAGTTGAGCACCGCCTGGTGCAGGCGGCTGGTGTCCTGCACCAGGGGCCAGTGCTCGGCATAGCCGGTGCCCGGCATGTCCAGGGAGAGCATCCCGATGCCGTGGGGCTCGAGACACTTGAAATAGAAGTTGAGGAAGTCCACCTGAAGCGAATCGATGCCACCGCTGACGATGACCAGGGGCACAGGTTTCTCGGTGGTGGGCAGATGCAGGTAGCCCTGGATGGTCTTGCCCCGAAACGGGACCTGCAACTCCTTGAGGGGCACCTTGAACAGGCGTCCGGCCTCGCGATAGGCCATGTTGCCGAGCAACTGGGCCTGATCCGCCAGCTCGTCGTGCTTGAGGTGGGGGTAGCTTGCGATGGAGTAGTAGCGCACTGCCTTGAGCAGGCTCTTCAGCGCCGCGGCGCGATCCCCTTCCCCCAGCAGCGTCCGCCCCGTATTGAAATAACGGCCGGCAAGCTGGCTCCACTCATAGACCCAGTTGCCGGGCACATAGCCCTTGATGGTGTCCAGATAGCGTTCGTGACTGCGCTCCCCCTGCCCCATGGCGATGTGCGCCAGGGTCTGCTCCACCTCGACGGGATCGGCCCCCTGCCAGGCCCAGGTCGGTCTGCGCAGCAGGCGATACCAGCGGGGCGACAGGGCGCCATCGATGAAGCTGTCAGACAGTGCGCTGTCTTGCTCGTCGACGGGGCTCGAGTTGGAGACTTCGGAAGTTTCCAATACCTTTTTGACCCGGGTAAACAGCTTTTCCGTCAGATTGGTATCGTCGTTTGGTTCCAAAATGGTGGCTCTTCTGTCTCAAACAATGTCCCATCTTAACCACTTTTCACATCGAGCAGCCACACCAGAAACGCATTGAGCCCCAAAAGGGGCTCAATGTGGTCAACCTTGCATCACGATGGATCAGTCCGCTCCCGAATGCCGGGGAGTCACTGGTCGCGACCGGTGCGGCGATTACGCTTCGTCGCAGATCGGCTTGGCGAACTCCAGTGCCATGTCCCAGGGCTGTTCAATCCAGGTGTCCTGCGGAATGGCGACTTCGAAGTCATCCACCAGGGGTTCGCCCATGGGCTTGGCGAAGATGGTGATGAACTTGGCTCTGGGGTAGAGCTCGCGGATCGCCTTGGCGGTGCCGCCGGTGTCCACCAGATCGTCCACCACCAGCCAGCCTTCGCCGTCACCTGCGGTGGTGGCAGCCTTCACCACCACCAGCTCGCGCTGGTTGTCGTGGTCATAGCTGGAGATGCAGAGGGTTTCGACATTGCGAATGCCAAGTTCGCGGGCCATCAGGGCCGCAGGCACCAGACCACCGCGGCTGACGGCGATGATCCCTTTCCACTGGCTGACAGGCAGTTGACGACGGGCCAGACGGCGCGCTTCGCGTTGCAGGTTATCCCACGATACATAGAACTTTTTTGGCATGCTATCGATCTCAACGAGTTATAAAGCAATCACTTATGAGGCGAAACCCGGCAAAGATACGGGTTCAGGTCAATTCTGGCACCCCGTTTCCCGAATTTTGCTTGCACTTTTTCGGCCTCGGGGCTGACGCCTCGGCGGCAAAAACGGATGCAATGCGAACAGGGATGGGGTGTAGCTGGCGGCCATGTCGGGTGGACTCCCGAGCTCGGGCCTGCTGTTGGGCCGGTATGATAGCACTCTTTATGGATAAATTGAGCGGCAAACGTATGCGAAAAACAGGAAATGTCCGCCATCTTCCGCTCTGTCGCCCTTTTGGGAGGGCTTCGGCGACACCTACAGGTTAGCCGTTTGACACACATTCCATGACATTCGGGCAAAAAAATAGCAGGGGGAGGAGAGGTTTCTCACACACCTGCTGCTGTTACCTGTGACGCCTGCGAGCCTTAACGGCGGGTGGCGTAGGGATTCGGGTAGTTGAAACCCTGGGTATAGAGAGATTGGGCAAACCAATAGGTTGAATTGCTGCCTGACATCATAAACTCCTGATTGCTTAACAAGTTACGTACCTTAATGCGGGTTCACATCCTTGAACTGACACTCGGTTCCATGGAGGCGCACTTGCTTTGCTTCGGTTCCCTGGAGGCATTGATTGTCATCCTGACAAGTGGGCTGGCCACGGCGGCTAATTTACCACCCGGCGCCCAAAAGACAATATTTTTGTGACTAACATCACAAAATTGATGTTCTGCTGACACAAATAAGGCAGGTAGTGAAGTTCGCCATCCATGCTCCCTTTCCCAGCACAAGCAGAGCGTCATTTGCGCTGATCGCTCACATTTTTGCGTGATTGACTGTATTATCGTTATCCTCTTCCCCGGCCCGCAGAGTGGGGCCCGACATTTTCCATGCTGGTAAGGAGTCCCGACGTGGCACAGCTCAGTTCTCTGTCTCCCAAGTTGATTTGGCAATTCTTCGAGCAGATCTGCTCCATCCCCCACCCCTCCAAGCACGAAGCCCAACTGAGCGCCTGGATCGTGGCATGGGCCCAGGGAGAAGGCCTGGCGGTCAAGCAAGATGCCGTCGGCAACATCATCATCAAGAAACCGGCCACGCCGGGGATGGAAAACCGCAAGGCCGTGGTGCTGCAAGCCCACATCGACATGGTGCCCCAGGCCAACGCCGACACCCAGCACGACTTCACCACCGATCCCATCGATGCCTACATCGATGGTGAATGGGTCACTGCCCGCGGTACCACCCTGGGTGCCGACAACGGCATGGGCATGGCGGGTTGCCTGGCCGTGCTGGCCGACAAGACCATCAAGCACGGTCCGCTGGAAGTGCTGCTGACCACCGACGAAGAGACCGGCATGACCGGCGCCTTCGGTCTGGAAGCGGGCTGGCTTGAGGGCGAGATCCTGCTCAACACCGACTCCGAAGAGGATGGCGAGGTCTACATGGGCTGCGCCGGCGGGGTGGATGCCAATATCCGCTTCCCCCTGGAGCTGGTTGCTGCCACCGAGGGTGAAGGTTTCGAGCTGCAGGTCAAGGGCCTGCGCGGCGGCCACTCCGGGGTCGACATCCATCGCGGCCGCGGCAACGCCAACAAGCTGCTGGTCCGTCTGCTCAAGGCCGCCGAACCGCTGGGGGTGCGCCTTGGCGATCTCAGCGGCGGCACCTTGCGCAACGCCATCCCCCGCGAGGCCCGTGCCAGCCTGCTGGTGCCCGCCGCCAGCGTGGCTGACTTCAAGGCCCTGGTGGACCGCTACGCCGGCATCTATCAGAGCGAGCTGGCCGCCACCGAGGCCAACCTCACCGTGCTGCTCACCGCCCGGGAGAAACCGGCCCAGCTCATGAGCGAGTCCCTGCAAAGCCGCCTGCTGGATGCCCTGATGGCCTGCCCGAACGGGGTGATGCGCATGAGCGACGCCATCCCGGGCGTGACCGAGACCTCCACCAACCTGGGTGTCATCAAGACACTCGAGGGGGAAGTCTATGTGCAGTGCCTGATCCGCTCCCTCATCGATTCCGGTCGCGAGAACATCGAGCAGATGACCCGCTCCCTGTTCACCCTGGCCGGCGCCAGCTGCGAGTTCACCGGCGCCTACCCGGGTTGGGCCCCGAACGTTGACTCACCGGTCATGGCGCTGGTGCGAAGCAGCTACCAGACCCTGTTTGGCGAGATGCCGAACGTCATGGTGATCCATGCAGGCCTCGAGTGCGGTCTGTTCAAGAGCGCCTACCCGGACTGGGACATGGTCTCCTTCGGCCCGACCATCCGTGGCGCCCACGCACCGGGGGAGAAGGTACACATCCCGGCGGTCGAGCGTTTCTGGCAACTGCTGGTTCACGTGCTGGAACATATCCCGGCCAAGTAAGCCAGCTCACGACCATATCGATGCCCCGCCCAGTGCGGGGCATCTTTTTTGTACTTCCTCCTCGGCCACCTCTCTCACATCCCCGATTCCATACGTGGCCCTGGCTTGAAATCGTATCCATGAACAGGTCTGCATTTGAAAACCCTTTCCATGATTTATGTAAATTTACAACACAAAAAGTTGATCCAGCTCACATATGCCCCTAGGATCAGAACGTGACCAAGGTCACACAACCCATGAACCACAGAGAAACGAGGTCATCATATGTTCGAGAATCTGGCAGTGCTGTTCCACCTGAAGGGTGCAACCAGCAAGAAAGGTGCTGAAGAGAAAGACACTTATGCGCCTGCAACCCGCAATTACTACTTCCGTTATGGCGCCTGATATCGCCTGTCCGGATGTTGAAATTGGCAACGTAATAAAACTACAAAACAACTCAGCAATCCACACAACAACCACCCCCATCGGGGCGCTGTCCTGCCCGGGCCAGAATTCCCACGGCCAAACCTGAACTCCAACCATGAAGATGGGGCCCGCAGGCCCCATTTTTTTATCCCGTTTCCGCCTCTATTGCGCCTCCTCGGTGCCACCTTGCAGCGATGCCGGTCGCGACGCGGCGGGCGCCGGCATCATATCGCCTTTCCCAACGGCACCGCCTCCTGCACGGGCAAGGGGAAATGGCAGGCTACCTGATGCCCCTGCCCGCCGCACGCCTCAAGGGCGGGCGAGCGGGTGCGGCACAGATCCGTTGCATGGGGGCAGCGCTGGTGAAAATGGCAGCCACTCGGCGGCGAGATGGGGGACGGCACATCCCCCGTCAGCAGGATGCGCTGGCTGCGCCGCCGCGGATCCGGCACCGGAATGGCGGAGATGAGCGCCTGGGTATAGGGATGGCGCGGTGCCAGGTAGAGAGCCTGGGCCTCGGCCAGCTCGACGATCCGGCCCAGATACATCACCGCAATCCTGTCCGAGATGTGCTTGACCACCGACAGGTCATGGGCGATGAAGATGATGGCGAGGTTCATCTCCCGCTGCAGATTGAGCAGCAGGTTCACGATCTGGGACTGCACCGACACGTCGAGCGCCGACACCGCCTCGTCACACACCAGCAGCTTGGGCTTGAGGGCGATGGCGCGAGCGATGCCGATGCGCTGGCGCTGGCCGCCAGAGAACTCATGGGGGTAGCGATCCACCGCGCTGCCGGGCAAGCCGACTTTCTCCAGCAGCTCCTGCACCCATGTCCGGCGCTGTTCGGCGTTGCCCTTACCGTGGATGATGAAAGGCTCCTCCAGGATCTGCCCAACCGTGTGGCGGCTGTTGAGGGATTCTGCGGGATCCTGGAACACGATCTGCATCTCCTGACGCAGGGATCGCATCTCCTTGGGCGAGAGGTGGGTGATGTCACGCCCCTCGAAGGTGATGGAGCCGGCGCTCGGCTCGAACAGCTTGAGCAACGAACGCCCCAGGGTGGACTTGCCGCATCCCGACTCCCCCACCAGGCCAAGGGTCTCCCCCTGCCTGAGATCAAAGCTGATGCCATCCACCGCGTAGACGGTGTATTGCTTGCGCAAGAAACCGCCACCCATCTTGAAATGCTGCTTTAAATTGCTTACCGACAACAAGCTGGTCATGACTTCCATCCCCGACGATTCATGGCAGCAGACGACCTGGTCGCCTTCCCGCCGCCTGGCTGCCCTGCGACACCCCGTCCCCACACCAGACCGTTCATAGGCTCACCTCCTTCCAGTGGTGGCAGGCCACCCCGTGGTGTTCGCTCAACTGCTCGGTCACCGGTATGGTCTCCACGCAAAGGGGCGTGGCATGGGGGCAGCGGTTGGAGAAACGACACCCTGCCGGCATCTCGTGCAGGGCGGGCACCTGACCCTTGATGGTCTTGAGAAGGCTCTTTGGCACATCTTCCAGACGCGGGATCGAGGCCATCAGACCATGAGTATAGGGATGTCGCGGGTGGTCAAACAGTTCATAGATATCGGCCCGCTCCACCGCACGCCCGGCATACATCACCACCACCTCGTCACACAGCTCCGCCACCACCCCGAGATCGTGAGTGATGAAGATGATGGCCATGCCGGTCTGGGCTTGCAGCTCCTTCATCAGATCCAGGATCTGGGCCTGGATGGTCACATCGAGCGCCGTGGTCGGCTCGTCGCAGATGAGCAGGGCCGGTTCGCAGGCCAGCGCCATGGCGATCATCACCCGCTGGCGCATGCCGCCGGAGAGATTGTGGGGATAAGCCGCGAAACGCTGGTCAGGCTCGGGGATCCCCACCTTCTTCAACATGGCGATGGCGGCGTCACGGCGCTGGGCCTTGCTGTAATCGGGGCGGTGGAGGCGAAACACCTCCATCAGCTGATCGCCGACCGTCTGCACCGGGTTGAGGGCCGTCATGGGCTCCTGAAAGATCATGGAGATACGGTTGCCACGCACCTTGTACATCTGCTCCGGCGGCAGATTGAGCAGCTCCTCCCCCTGAAAGCGGATGGAGCCCGCCACCACCTGACCGTGGGGCCTTGGCAGCAACCCCATGATGGCCAGCGAGGTGACGCTCTTGCCGCAGCCGGACTCGCCGACTATCCCCAGGGTCTTGCCCGGGGCGACCTGGAAGCTGACCCCGTCGAGCACCTTGATCTTGCCGTCGTCGACGGCGAACTCCACCTCGAGATCCCGCACCTCGAGGATGGGGGACAGAGACTGCCCCTCATGATCGCTGGTGCCGGGGGCGGTGACCTGTGTGTTGGGCATGACTGCTGCTCCCTTCTGGGCCACATCAATGATGTGCATAGGTCTTGTCGATCAGGGTGATGGGGGCCAGCGCCTTGCCGTCAGCCTTGGCCTTCTGGGTCTCCTCCTTCACCTTGGGATCGATCCAGAGCAGGCCGCCACTGCTGTGGGGGTAGCCATCCATGGGCCAGTAGAGCAGATCCGGGGTGTTGCGGGTGGCGGGCACCTCCGGCAGCATCACATAGCGCCAGCTGCTGGCTCGCACGTAGTTGAGCTGAACCCCGGGCACGAAGATGGCGAGATCATAGATCCGCTGCTGGATCTGGTGGGAAAGCGCGGCCCGCTTGTCCATGTCGAACTCGACGTTGTAGGCGTCGATCAGGCTGTCGAGCTCTTTGTCAGCCACGTTGAACAGGTTGTTGGTCTGGGGCTTGTTGGCGTTGTCGGAGTGGAAGGACTCCCAGTATTGCGGATAGAGACCGCCGCCCCCCCAGCCAAGCCAGGCCGCCTCGTGTTTCTTCTCCAGCATCACCTTGAAGCCGGTGGCGCCATCCACCAGATTGAGCTCCAGATCCAGGCCCGCCTTCTTGGCCTCTTCCTTGAGCACGGTCAGCCGCTTGGAGTGCTCCTGGCTGGTGTAGGTGAGGGCCAGGGTGAGCCGCTCTCCCTTGTCGTTTTGCAGGATGCCGTCCGGTCCCTGCTTGCCGTAGCCGCCCTTGGCGAAGTACTCCCGTGCCTTGGCGATGTCGTAGGCCCGCTCTGGCAGCGCGATGTCGGTGAAGGCCCCGAAGCCAGACCCGAAGGTGGTAGCGCGGTCATAGTCTCCATGCAGCACCGTCTCTATCATCTTGTCGATGTTGAAGGCGTGCTGGATGCCGAGCCGCACGTTGAGATCCGCCAGCTTGGGATTGGCCACGTTGAGGTGAACCCCCTGCCCCCCCTGCTTGGTGTCGGTCATGGCCATCACCTTCTGCACGTATCCCTGCTTGTACTCCGGTGTGACCGCCTTCTCATGCCACCAGTTGGGCAGGATCATCTCGAAGGTGTCCAGCTCCCCCTTGAGGAAGTGGCGGAACGCGATGTTGTGGTCGCGGATCACCTGCACCTTGATGGTGTCGAGGTTGAACCTGTGCTGGTTGTAGCGATCGTCTTTTGCCCACCACTCCTTCTGCTTGCTGAAGGTGACGGACTTGCCCTTTTTTACGTCGCTCATCACGTAGGGGCCCGTGGTGGGTACCACGGCCCAGTTGTACTGCTTCACCCAGTTCGGGCCCATCTTGTAGTAGTGCTTTGGCTGGGGCCACAGTTCGGTGGTGTTGAGGAGATCGAGCTTGGCCTTGCGGCTGCCCGCCTTGACCAGAATGGTATGGTCGTCAATCTTCTCCACCGCCACCACCTCGGTGGTGTAGTAGTTGTTGAACCAGGGGCCCTTGATGTCCTTGGAGCGCATCATCTCGTAGCCGAAGGTGTAGTCATCGGCGGTGACCGGCTTGCCGTCGGACCACTTGGCGCGCGGGTCGAGTTTGAAATAGACGGTCTGGCTGTCCGGCGCGATGGCCCAGGCATTCGCCAGGGCCGGAATGGGGTTGCCCGTGTTGGGATGGAAGCTGATGAGCCTCATCTGGTTGTCGAGGATGAAGGAACGGAACGAGCCGTTGGAATCCGGCCCCACTGTGCGAAACGTCAGCGGGAAGCTGTCGACGAAGAGATTGAGGTTGCCGCCGGGCAGCGCCTTGGGAGAGGCGAACACGGGGTCGGTGTCGTTGGTCTCCCACGTCAGATCCGCGGGCAGGCTGGCCGCCCACACCCAGGATCCGTTCACCAGCAGAAAGAGAGCACCTGTCCATTTGATTTTATTGTTCATGTTTGACTTCCTGGTCATGCCCCTGCACTGGGGGCGTCTTCATTAAGGGTCCTGTCGATGTGCCCTGGCAAGGCACCATCGCTCACTGATAACGGGTAAATTTGCGCGGATCGAACGCCTCCCGGATGGCCTCCCCGATGAAGGAGACCATGATGAGCACCAGGCTCACCGCCGCCACCACCGAACTCACGATCCAGATGGCGTCGAGGTTGTTGATCCCCTGGGAGAGCAACTCCCCCCAGCTCGGGGTCGGCGGCGCCAGGCCAAAACCCAGGTAGTCCAGCGCCGTCAGGGTGGAGATGTTGCCCACCACGGCAAACGGGGCCAGGGTGACGATCATCATCAGGGTATTGGGCAGAATATGGTTGAAGATGATGCGCCGGGTGCTCGCCCCCTGGGCCCGCGCCGCCATCACGTAGTCCCGCGCCCGCTCCTTGTAGGTGAGGGTGCGCATGTACCAGGTGACCCCCATCCAGCCGAACAGCACGTTGATACCGACGAACAGGCCGAAGTTCGGCTTGGCCAGGGAGACCAGGATCATGATGACGTAGAGGAAGGGCACCTGGGACCAGATCTCGATGAAACGCTGCATCAGGAGATCGAACCGACCGCCGAGGAACCCCATCATGCAGCCGATGCTGACCCCGATGACATAGCTCGCCACCAGCGCGATGAAGGCAAAGCCGATGGCGATGCGAAAGCCGTAGACCAGCCGTGCCAATACATCGCGACCGCTGGTGTCGGTGCCGAGGAAGTGGCGCTCCGCTAGGCTCGGGGCATAGGGCGGATAGGCTTCCTCCTTGAAGTCCTGCTCATAGGGGTTCCAGGGGACCAGGGGCAGCAACACCCAATCCCCCTTATCTTCCTTCGCAAATTGGCTCTTGAGCTGGCGGTAGTTGGTCTCGTACTCGTAGTCGAGCCCGAAGTGCTGGCCCGGGATCACGTCCCCATAGGTGGGGAAATAGAGCTCCCCCTGATAACTCACCGCCAGGGCCCGGCTGTTGACCAGCAGTTCCGCCAGCAGAGAGATGACCACCAGGACCGAAAAGATGACAAAGGAGTAGTAGCCGCGCTTTATCGACTTGAAGCGCTTGAGTTTTTTCAGCGTTACCGGATTCAGGTTCATGCTCACTCTCCAAACCGCACGCGGGGATCGACCAGGGCAACGCAGATGTCGGAGACAATGTTGCCCACCAGCATCAGCATGGAGGTGATGGCCAGAATGCCCATGACGGTGGGGTAATCCCGCTCGACAATGGCCTCATAACCGAGCAGGCCGATGCCGTCGATGTTGAAGATGGTCTCGATGAGGAAGGAGCCCCCGAAGAAGACGGTGAGCACCGACCCTAAGTGACTCGCGATGGGGATCAGGCTGTTGCGCATGGCGTGATCGGTCACCGCCTTGCGAAACGGCAACCCCTTGGCCACGGCGGTGCGCACATAATCCGCCGACAGGTTCTCCATCAGGCTGTTCTTCATGGTCATGGTGAGGATGGCGAAATCCCCGATGGCGTAGGCGATGAGCGGCAGCAGCGCGTGGGCGAAGACGGTGCGGATCTGATCCCAGCTGCTCTCCATCCCGTCAAACTCGTCCCCCGGGAAGCCCCCCATGGGCAACCACTCCAGATGGAACGCAAAGACGGTGATGAGGAAGATCCCCACCACGTAGGCGGGCAGCGCATAGGCCATGTAGATGAGCATGGAGCTCAGGGAATCGAAGCGGCTGTTGTGCCTGAGCGCCTTGGCCACCCCGAGCGGGATGGAGACGGCATAACTCAGCAGAAAGGTGGCGAGCCCGAAGAAGGCGGTCACCGGCAACCTCTCCTTGATGAGATCCCACACCGGCTCGTAATAACGGGTCGACTCCCCGAGATCCAGCACCGCCAGCTTCTGCAACCAGTCCCAGTAGGCGACCAGCATGGGCTTGTCGAGACCGTAGAACGCCTTGAGCTCTTCAATCTGTTCGTCGGAGAGTGCCTGCGCCCCCTTGCTGCCACTGGAGCGGCCGGACTCGTTTTGCGAGACCTGCGCCTGCAGCAGCATGCGCTCGACCGGGCCGCCCGGCACGAAGCGGGTGATGGTGAAGACGAGCAGGGTGATACCGAGAAACGTCGGGATGATCAAAAGCATCCGACGTAGGAAATACGACAGCATGGTGGAACCTCGTCCTTGTTGTTCTTTTATGGCCAGTCACATCCGGTGACGGGCCTATCCTTACCTGGCATTACTCACTGAATTGACTGGCATTGACAGACAATCCGGCTCGGTCACTGTAAAAGCTCTGCAACAAAAATCAAGTAGAACTCTGTCTGCGACCGGGAATGTCCCCCCGCAGCATATCCCGCGGATGATTTTTTCCCAAAAACCCCTCAGAGATCCCCTCATTTTTAGAGACTCAAATAATTCCAAGTGTGCGGGTATATAAGGGAAGGTGCGAACAAGTCCCTGATATGAGATCATGTTTGTCATCTGGAGCCATGAAAAAGGGTTCATCATGAGTCATCAACTTACCTTCGCCGACAGTGAATTCAGCAGTAAGCGCCGTCAGACCAGAAAAGAGA
>NZ_JAPDBZ010000064.1:0-22182 GCF_027705505.1 Aeromonas sp. QDB56 | reverse complement strand
CTACACAGTATGACGAATGGGGGGCCTGCGGGCCCCTCTGCCGTTTTTGACTTTCCCGTTTTGCCCGCCAACAAAGGAAAATGGACCAAACCAAGCAGTCAATCTGCCGAAATTTCAGCTATTTATAGAACTTTTTCTGTATGAAACATCGTAGAAAAAGTTCTTAAAAATGCCAAAATTTC
Organism: Aeromonas sp. QDB56; assembly: GCF_027705505.1. NCBI lineage: Bacteria > Pseudomonadati > Pseudomonadota > Gammaproteobacteria > Aeromonadales > Aeromonadaceae > Aeromonas > Aeromonas sp. QDB56. The sequence continues at coordinate 22,000 of NZ_JAPDBZ010000064.1, read as the reverse complement.
AGCATCTCAGCAAAACCATCCGTCCCTTTATCCGGCATCAGCAAAGGATGAAAGAGCCGCCTCTATCACCTCTTTGAGCTTCTCCAGCGAGACATCCCCTCCATATCGGTCATAGCTGATCGCCCCGTTGGTGTGGCCCAAGATCGCCGCCGCATACTGCAATGGAACACCGTGATCTTTGAGGGCTGTTCCCACGGTATGCCGCAGGCTGTGGAAGTCCTTGTCGACGGGACGATGACGGCTAAACCACTGCCCCCACAGATGGCTGTATCCATCCTGGCGATGTGGCAGTTCAGGGAAGAGGCGTCCCCCTATCCTCCCCTTCACAAACTCGATGAAACCGCTCTGGATGAGGTATCGATGGAGAGGAACGAGACGAGCACTGTTGGCCGTCTTGAGTTTCTGGTCTGGCCGTCCACTGCGAATATTCAGGCACCATATACCGTCAACCTGTTGCACATCATCGGCATAGAGCTGGCAGATCTCGTTGGCACGAGCCCCGGTGAACAGCCCCAGCAGAGCAATCCACCTACGGTGGGGCTCTTGCTGCTTAGCCCACCCGATAAACTTGTGACGTTCTTCCGCTGTGTACCCACTTCGTGAGTTCACCTCTTTGGCTCGCTGTAGCTTCAATCCGGCGAAATGGTTGATGACCCCATCCTGATGGTTAGCCAGCCAGTTAAACAGCAGAGAGAGCTTCTGCAGATACTTGTTGATGGTGGTCGGACTCTTGCCGGAGTTCAGCAGGTCCTCCTTGAACTTGACCACATCCGCTTTCGCATAGTCAGCAGCCGGTCTATCACCCAGCGCCTTGATGAAGCAGCCGATGTAGTTCTTCTGGTTGCTGAGCTCTTTCGGTGCCCAGGAGAGGGCCTTCTCTTTCAGATAGCGGTCACTCAAGACCGACAACAGCGGAGCAAGCGGTTTGGCCGCCGGAACAGCAGGCTTGATGTGCGGCTGAGGTTGAGGGTTCTCTGGCTCGCTTGCGGATTGCACGACTGGCTGAGCTCTGGAACGCACACAGGCAAGCAGCTTCGCAACAGCTGCACGGGCCGTCAGCTTGTCTCGGGTATGCAGGGATTTTTTGATCTCTTTACGACGACCACAGGGGAGCGTGGTGACTTTCCGGTAATACCAGATGCCGTGGGGACTGAGCCAGAGATTCATCGATGAGCTCCTCGTCGTCCACACAAAGTGGATGACCAAGGGCGTTAGGAAGCTAACTTATTGATTTCCAAAAACAAGTGGTGGCCCTACCAGCCACATCCCGGCACTCGAGTCCCCCGCCTTGGCTGCTACCTTCCGGTCCTGACCAGGTCGACGGGTTATCAATGCGAGAGGACCAATAGGACCACCGGCGAGGAGAATAGGCAAACTGGCCCCTCAATGCAACGGCTTTCTACCGCTGTGCGAGCCGTTCGCCTTATTTTTCAACAATCTGGCCAAGGGTTCAGCTAAAGAGCATGAATTTGGCACCCACCAGCAACATGAGCAGGGCAAAGGCCTGCTTGAGCCGCCGGGGTGACATTCGGTGTGCCAGTCTGGCGCCCAGACGGGCAAATTGGGTGCTGGTGAGCACGATGCCAAGCAGGGCCGGCAGATAGATGAATCCGACGCTCCACTCGGGCAGATCGGCGTCTCCCCAACCGGCATAGAGATAGCTGAGGCTGCCTGCCAGGGCGATGGGCATGCTGCAGGCGGCGGAGGCGGCCACGGCGTTGCGCATGGGCACCGAATTCCAGGTGAGGTAAGGCACGGTCAGCGAGCCGCCACCGATGCCGAACAAGGCCGACATCCAGCCGATGACGGTGCCCGCGATCCCGGTACCAAGGGGGCCCGGCATGTGTCGCTCCGCTTTTGGCCTCAAATTGAGCCCCATCTGCAGGGCCATGGTCCAGGCGAAGCAGCCGATGATGATGTTGAGGGTGCTGGCGCTCAGCAGGTTGGCGGTCATGCCGCCGAGCCAGGCACCCACCAGCATGCCGGCGCCCAGGCGCCGTATCATTCCCCAGTCCACCGCCCCGGCCTCCTGGTGCGCACGCAGGGAGCTGAAACCGGTGAAGATCATGGTGGGCAGCGAGGTGCCGAGGGCCAGATGGGTGATGATCTCCGGCGCCACGCCCTGTGCGTGAAAACTCAGGACCAGCACGGGGACGATGATGAGGCCGCCGCCGATACCGAACAGCCCGGCCAGCATGCCCGCGAAGGCGCCCAACACCAGATAGCCCACAAACAGCATAAACATTCCTTCAATAACGAAACAGCGGTCAACTTGACCGCCATTATCCATAAAAAAGAGATGGCATCTTGCCATCTCTTTATTGTGCCGATTAATGCAGGGGAATGGTACCGTCCATCACCTTGTAGAACGCCAGCACGGCGCAACCGAGCAGGGCTGCCGTCATCCCCTGCTCCAGCCGGTTGAGGCTGCGCAGGCCGTGGTGCTGGCGCGCCTTCCAGTAGATGAAGATCCCCGGGCTGTAGAGCAGCGCCACCAGCAAGAGGTACTCCACTCCGGCGGCATAGACCAGCCAGCAGCCATAGACGGTGGCCACCAGGGCCAGCAGCAGGTCGCGCTTGCGCTGATGGGGCTGGTCCGCGTAGGTCTCCCCTTTCAACGCCAGCTTGAGACCGTAAGCACCGGAGAAGACATAGGGCACCAGGGCCGCCGAGGTGGCGATGTTCACCAGCGCCAGGTAGGTGCTGTTCTGGAAGTAGATGATGATGAGGAAGATCTGCACCAGGCAGGTGGAGCACCAGAGCGACACCTTGGGGGAACCGTTCTTGTTCTCCTTGGCGAACCAGGCCGGGAAGACCCCGGTCTTGCCAGCTATGTAGGGCACTTCCGCCGCCAGCACGGTCCAGCTCAGCAGGGCCCCCATCACCGAGATCACCAGGCCGATGTTGATGAGCCAGGCGCCCCAGGGGCCGACCACGGCTTCCAGGATCATGGCGGTGGAGGGGTTCTTGAGGGCCGCCAGTTGCGGCTGGTTCATGACCCCCAGGGAGAACAGGGTCACCATGACGTAGAGCGCCAGGGCGCCGAGCAGCGCCAGCACGGTGGCGCGGCCCACGTCCTTGCGATGGCGGGCACGGGCGGAGACCACCACGGCCCCCTCGATGCCGATGAAGACCCAGAGGGTCACCTTCATGGTGGATTTGACCTGATCCATCACGGAGCCGAGCTCGGGACTCCCCTGCCCCCAGAGATCCAGGGTGAAGGTCTCCATGTTGAAAGCGAGCAGGATGGCTACACAGAAGACGATGAGGGGCACCATCTTGGCGATGGTGGTGACGATGTTCACCAGCGCTGCCACCTGGATGCCGCGCAGCACCAGGGCATGCACCGACCAGATGAGCAGGGAGGCGAGCGTGATGGCGACCGGGGTGTTGCCGTCACCGAAGATGACCTTGTCCGGCGTGTCGAAGAAGTAGCTCAGCGCACTGAACACCACGATGGCGTAGGAGACGTTGGCCAGCAGCTGGCACAGCCAGTAACCCCAGGCGGCGTTGAAGCCGACGAAATCCCCGAACCCTGCCTTGGCGTAGCTGAAGATGCCGCCATCGAGATCCGGTCGACGCATGGAGAGATTCTGGTAGACCAGGGCGAGGCAGATCATGCCGATCCCCGTGATGGCCCATCCCAGGGCGACGGCCCCGGCACTGGCGTGCGCAGCGATGTTTTGCGGCAGACTGAAAACCCCGGCACCGACCATGGAGCCGATCACCAGCGAAATGAGGGCACCCAGCCCCAGTTTCTTGTCCATCTCAAACCTGTTTTATTAGGCGGCGGTTGAGCATCCGTATTCATACAGCGCGCGACATGGGAGGGGCTAGAAATCCGTACCCCGTGAAAAAGGCGGCAACTATATTGCATGACTATTCCGGCCGCAATCCCTCTTGCCGTCAATCATGAGCCGCCTTGACCGCGCGCAATTTTACAGCACTGACCCGGGGTGCCTGTGAGCTGGTTCAAATTAAGAAAGACCCGTTGATATTTCACGACTTTTCATGATGCCGCCCCGCTTTTCAAAAACCGGACCTGCATGGCTATGCATCCTTGCGCTGGGGCCTGTCTCCTGCAAAAACGCCCCTGCAGGAGGGCAATGCTGTTCACTTAAGAGAATTTGAGTTCCAGTCCACGTAGTATCAGGGCTAAAAATGAGGGAGGCATGATGCCTCCCTCTTTCTATTGCAAGCCACGCTGGATAAAGGCTGAAGGAACATCGACTGGAAACAGCCTTGCTCCCCCAACTCAAGTCGCATTTATGAATAATTAGTCAAAAATGTGCTTATCTGAACAGCATTGCTGCAGGAGGGGCCTCAGAGAGGGTATATGCAGGGGGGACTAAAGCCTCAAGCCGCCGTCCAGCTCGATCATCCGCCCCGACAGATAGTCGTTGGCAAGGATGAACTGCACCGTCTGGGCCAGCTGCGCCGCCTGCCCCAGGGTGCCCACCGGGATGGCCTGCTGCATGCGGGCCATGGCTTCGGGTTTCATCGCCGCCGTCATGTCGGTGGCAAAGACGCCGGGGGCGATGCCCATCACCCGGATGCCGTGACGGGCCAGCTCCTTCCCCCAGGTGACCACCAGCGAGGCCACCCCCGCCTTGCTGGCGGCATAGTTGCTCTGGCCCATGTTGCCGGCCCGGGCGATGGAGGAGATGTTGATGATGACGCCCCCCTCCCCGCCGGTGGCCATCAGCGCCGCCCCCTCGCGCCCGCACAGGAAAGTGCCGGTGAGGTTGACGTCGATGACGCTCTGCCACTGGGCCAGCCTCATCTTCTCCGTCAGTGCCCCCTCCTTCACCTTGATCAGCATGCCGTCGCGCAGGATGCCGGCACAGTTGACGAGGCCGTGCAGGGCACCGAACTGTCCCTTGATGGCGGCAAAGGTCGCCTCGACCTCCGGCTCGCTTGCCACGTTGCAGACGAACAGGGCGCAGCGGCCGTCACGGCTGCGCACTTCTGCCTCGGTCACCTCCAGATCTGTGCGGTTGACGTCGATGAGGGCAAGTTGCGCCCCCTGCTCCGCCAGACTCAGGGCGATGGCGCGGCCCAGCCCCCTGCCCGCCCCCGTGATCGCAATGACTTTCTGTGTGATATCCATAAATGCTCCTGGTGAGATGGCCGGTGACTGTCGAGTCAAAGACTATCGGGTCAAAAGGTAGATAGCGGCCCTTAACCCGGCGCAGTTTTGTCCCGATAGAGCTCGAGAATACTGGAGAAATCCTTGTTCTCCTGGCCCTGGCTCCCGTGCAGGTTGAAGAGGTTGCGGGCCAGGGCCCCCATGGGCACGGCGCTGTGGGCATGTTCCGCCAACGCCATGGCGAGCCCCAAATCTTTGACCATCAGCCGGGTCATGAAGCCCCCCTGATAGCCGCGGGACGCCGGCACGTTCTCCATCACCCCGGGCCAGGGGTTGTAGCGCTCCAGGCTCCAGTTGTTGCCCGAACTCTTGCCCATGATGGTGGAGAGCACGGCGGGATCCAGCCCCTCCTTGACCCCGAGCGCCAGCGCCTCGGCGGTGCCCGCCATGTGGATGGCGAGCAGCATGTTGTTGCACATCTTGGCGATCTGGCCAGCGCCAAGCGCCCCGGCGTGAAACAGGTTCTGCCCCATGCAGGCGAGCACGGGTCTGGCCGCTTCAAAATCCGCTTGTTCGCCGCCGACGATGAAGGTGAGCGTGCCCGCCGCCGCACCGGCTACTCCCCCCGAGACGGGGGCATCGAGAAAACGGATGCCGCTCGCCTTCGCCGCCGCCCCCACCTGACGGGCCGAGGCCACGTCTATGGTGGAGCAGTCGATGACCAAGGTGCCGGGCGACAGGGCCGCCAGCAGATCCTGGCCACCCCGCTCACCGGCACTCTCCCCCAGCCAGAGGCTGCGCACGTGCTCGCCCGCTGGCAGCATGCTGATGACCAGCTCGCAGCCGCTCACCGCTTCCCGGGCATTCCCGGCGGCAATACAGCCAGCCTCGATGGCCCGGCTCAGGCTCTCGGGCACCAGATCAAACACCTGCATCCTGTGCCCCGCCCTGGCCAGGTTGGCGGCCATGGGGCCCCCCATGTTGCCAAGCCCGATAAACCCAATCCTTGTCATGGTGTGCTCCTTGTGTGTGATCCCGCGTCAGCGGAGGCGCAAGGGGTTGTCCCCCTCGGGCCAGCGATAGAAGGCATCCAGCCAGGCCTCACCCGTCTGCGGGGCCTGCCAGCGGGGGGATTTGTCCTTGTCGATGAGCAGAGCCCGCACCCCTTCCACGAAGTCCCCCCTGAGCACGCAATTGACCGAGAGGGTCAGCTCGTCGGCAAACACCTCGGCCAGGGACTGGCGCCGTGCCTGCCAGAACTGGCGCCAGAGAATGGCGCGGCTGATGGGGCTGCCGCGAAGGCAGGTCTCCCGCCCCTGAGCCAGCGCCGGTTCATCCAGCTCGGCGTCCTCGAGACGTGCCAGCACCCCTTGCAGGGAACGGCCAGCCAACAGCGCATCGATGCGGGCCTGGTGGGGCAGCAGTACGGGAGGGGGCAATGCCTGACCAGGGGCCTCCTGCAAATCGGTGAGCAGCGCCTCGATCTGCTCGCAGGGGTCGCCTGCGGACCAGTCGAGGGCGGCGAGGCGCGCCGGCAGCTCCGCCCGCTCGCGGCTCTCCATGGCATGATCCGCGAGCCCCAGGCCGATGGCGTCCGCCCCGTTGAAGCGGGCACCGGTGAGGCCGAGCCAGAGTCCGAGCCGCCCCGGCATCCGGCTCAAAAACCAGCTGGCCCCCACGTCCGGATAGAGGCCTATGGTTACCTCCGGCATGGCGAACAGACTCTTCTCTGTCACCACCCGGAATTCGGCCCCGGCAAAGAGGCCGATGCCGCCCCCCATGCAGATGCCGTCCGCCACGCAGACAAGGGGCTTGCCGTAGCAGTGGATGTGATGATCGAGCCGGTACTCCTGCAGGAAGAAGTCGCGGGCATAGCCGAACAACTCAGAGTGGCTCGCCTCCTGCTTGCGGTAATAAAAGGAGCGGATGTCGCCACCGGCGCAGAATGCCTTCTCGCCGGCCCCCTGCAGCAGCACGCAGACGATGGCCGGATCCTGCTCCCAGCGGGTCAACGCCCCCTGCAACAACTGGATCATCTCAAGGCTCAGGGCGTTGAGGGAGGCGGGGCTGTCCAGAGTCAGCATGCCGATGTAGCGGCCATCCGCCGTGGGGTGGGTCTCGATGCGCACGGGCTCACTCATGGGCAGCCCCCGCAGACCGGGTATCTGCCCCTGCGACATGGCGGGCCGCCATCATTACCTCATTCATCCTTCACTCCTTCACTCTTTCGGTTTGGATTGGTCGTATCGCCAGCGCGGGGCCCGCTTCTCCAGGAAGGCCGCCACCCCTTCGCGCTGGTTGGCATCGTCAAACAGGGCGAGAAAGAGGCTGCGCTCGAGCGGCAGCGCCGCGTCCCTGTGAGTGCTTCGCCCCTGATTGATGAGCTGTTTGCAGGCGCGCAGGGCGCTCGGGCTCTGGCGCTCCACCAGCTGGGCCATCTGCTGCGCCGCCTCCCAGGCGTGCCCCTCGGTCACCACCTCCTCCACCAGCCCCATCTCGTAGGCCAGGGTGGCGCTCACCTTCTCGCCGCAGAGGATCATCCGCTTGGCCCAGCCCGGCCCCACCAGCTCGGTGAGGCGCTGGGTGCCGCCGGCGCAGGGCAGCAAGCCCACCGAGGCCTCCGGCAGGCCCAGCTTGGCCTGCTGCTCGGCGATGCGGATGTCGCAGGCCAGCGCGACTTCGAGCCCCCCTCCCATGGCATAACCGTTGATGGCGGCGATGCTGACCCCGTGAAAGCGGGCCAGCGCCTCGAAGGCGTGGCCAAAGGCCTCGGCCACCTCGCGGGCATGCGCCAGGCTGCCGTCGGCGAACATCTTGAGATCGGCGCCGGCGCAGAAGAATTTCTCTCCGGCACCGCGGATCACCAGGGCCACCACGTCGGGGCGACCATCCAGCTCCACCATCATCTGCAAGAAGGCTTTCAGGCTGGCGAGCGTCCAGGTGTTGGCGGGTGGGTGATCGAGGGTGATGTAGGCCACGTGGCCGTGATATTCGAGCCTGATCCTTGTCATTGCGTTGTCCTTGTCAAAAAAACTGCCCCATGATGACAGGGTTGAATGGAGCCAACCTGCACCTGGCTCACAAAGCCTGAGGACGTGCCGACTGCGTCCTCAGGGCAGGCTACTCCCGCTACTCCAGCGCCAGGCCGGGGTCGGCCAGCAGGCGGCGGGCGATGATGAGCCGCATCACTTCATTCGTCCCTTCCAGAATGCGGTGCACCCGGGTATCGCGCAGATAGCGCTCAAGCGGATACTCGCGGATATAACCATAGCCGCCAAAGAGTTGCAGGGCGTCGTCGCAGATGCGGTGCCCCACGTCGGTGGCAAAACGCTTGGCCATGGCGCACCAGGCACTCTTGTCCGGGCTGCCCTCATCGAGTTTGGCGGCCGCCTGGCGCACCAGCAGGCGGGCGGCGGCGAGCTCGGTGGCCATGTCGGCCAGGCGAAACTGCACGCTCTGGAATTCGCTGATCGGACGCCCGAATTGCTGGCGCTGCTGCACATGAGCCAGGGCATCGTTGAGAGCCTGCTGGGCAGTGCCCAGCGAACAGCTGGCGATGTTGATTCGCCCCCCATCGAGCGCCCGCATGGCGAACTTGAACCCTTCCCCCTCCTCCCCCAGCCGGAAGCGAGCGGGAATGCGCACGGCGCTGAAGTTCACCTCCCGGGTCGGCTGGCTGTTCCAGCCCATCTTCTCCTCCGCCTTGCCGTAGCTCACGCCGGGGGTCTGGGCCGGTACCATGAAGGCGGAGATCCCCTTGGCCCCCTCGCCACCGGTGCGGGCCATCACCACCAGCACGTCGGTGCAGCCGGCGCCCGAGATGAACACCTTGCTGCCGTCGAGGAGGTAATCTTCGCCATCGCGCACGGCGCGGGTCTTGAGGGCCGCAGCGTCGGAGCCCGCCCCCGGCTCGGTGAGGCAGTAGGAGCCCAGCAGCTCGCCGCTGGCGAGCCTGGGTACCCACTCCTCGGCCACCTCGGCAGGCAGCCAGCTGCCCAGCATCCAGCTCACCATGTTGTGGATGGTGAGATAGGCGGTGGTGGAGGTGCAGCCCATGGCGAGGCGCTCGAAGATGAGGCTGGCATCGAGCCGGCTCAGGCCCAGACCGTCATACTGCTCCGGGGTATAGAGGCCACACAGGCCCAGCGCCGCCGCCTGCTTGATGGTGGGGATGGGGAACTCGTGCTCCCTGTCCCAGTGCGCGGCATGGGGTTTGAGCGCCAGATCGGCGAAGGCGCCGGCCGACTCGACACAGGCCCGTTGGGATTCGGTCAGGGTAAAATCCATCTTGTTCGCTTCCTTTGTACTTGTTCCGTCGATCCGTTGCTGTCAATGGGGGCACCCGGGCAAAGTGGGCAACCCCTGCCGTCAGCGCAGCTGAATGGTCATATTGGGGCCGCTGGGAATGTCTTCGTCGAACCAGCGCTCCGTCACCGTCTTGGTCTCGGTGTAAAAACGCACCGCCTGCTTGCCGTAGGCGTGCAGATCCCCGTAGAAGGAGCCGCGCCAGCCGGTAAAGGAGAAGAACGGCAGCGGCACCGGGATGGGCACGTTGATCCCCACCTGGCCCACCGCCACCTCGTGGCGAAACTTGCGGGCGGCGGCGCCACAGCCGGTGAAGAGGGAGGTGCCGTTGCCATAGGGGTTGGCGTTGATGAGGGCAAGCGCCTCATCCAGGCTCTCCACCTCGAGGCAGGCCAGCACGGGCCCGAAGATCTCCTCCTTGTAGATGCGCATCTCGGGGGTCACGCCGCGAAACAGGGTCGGCCCCACCCAGTTGCCCACCGGGTAGCCGGGGACGTCGCAAAAACGGCCGTCCAGCAAGCACTCGGCTCCCTCGGCAATCCCCGCCTCGATAAGCCCCTCCACCCTGACTTTCGCCTCCGGGCTGATAAGGGGGCCATAAGCCGCCTCGGGGTCGTGCCAGACGCCGGGTTTCACCTTGGCGAACTCGGCGGCGAGCTCGGGGATCCACTCCCTGGCGCTCCCCACGAACACCGCCACGCTGATGGCCATGCAGCGCTGACCGGCGGCGCCGACTCCGGCTCCCACCAGGTTGCCGAGCACCTGCGCCTTGTTGGCATCCGGCATGATCACCATGTGGTTCTTGGCGCCGACAAAACACTGGGCGCGCTTGAGCTGCGACGTGGCGCTGCGATAGACGTGACCACCGACCCGGGCCGAGCCCACGAAGCTCACCGCCTTCACGTCCGGGTGGCTGAGCAGCGCATCCACCTGATCGGCGCCGCCATGCACCACCGACAGAATGCCCCTGGGGGCCCCCGCTTCGGTAAACAGCTCGGCCAGGCGCATGGGGGTGAGGGGATCCTGCTCGGAGGGCTTGAGCACAAAGCCGTTGCCGCAGGCCACCGCCAGCGGGAACATCCAGAGCGGGATCATGGCCGGAAAGTTGAACGGCGTGATGCCGACGCAGACCCCGAGGGGCTGCACCCAGGAGTGGCCATCCACTCGGCGCGCCACGTTGCCCATGGTCTCCCCCAGGGTCTGGCTGGCAATGGCACAGGCCTGCTCCACCACCTCGATGCCGCGCCACACATCCCCCTTGGCATCCGCCAGGTTCTTGCCGGTTTCCTGGGCCAGCAGGGTCGCCAGCTCGTCGTGATGCACTTTCAACAGATGCTGGTAGTTGAACATCACCCGAGCCCGCTCGGAGGGAGGCACCTCCCGCCACTGCAGGTAGGCGTCGTGGGCGGTGCGCACCGCCAGCTCAATTTCCGCAGAGGTAGCTTTCGGCACCCGCGCCAGCAGATGCTGGTCCGCCGGGTCGGTCACCTCTATCCACTCGTCGCTTGCGGACGGACACGCCTCGCCACCGATGTAGAGCGGTAGATCCCCGTACTGGGTGTGATGCTGGCTCATGCCCCCCTCCTAGCCCGTTGGCAGGCGATGGCAGGCCACCCTGGGCCGGCCACATCCATGTTGCTGTTGCACATCCTGTTCACTCCTTGCGCTCCTCTGCCCGGGTAGCCCCTTGCGGCGGGCTGCCATCGAATTTACCTTAGACCAACAATCAATTTACGTTTACGCCAACGTAAACTTGAATCACGAATGGACTGACCAGTCATCACCCTGATGGCAGGGGAAATCGGCAGTCCACTGCACCAAGGAGAGCACGGATGCATGCCCTGATGGATGAAACCCTCCAGGCCCTGACCGAACAGGTCGAGGCTTTCTGCCAGAAAGTGATCGCACCGCGCGCCAGCGAGATCGATCAGAGCAACGCTTTCCCCCGGGATCTCTGGCCCCGCATGGGTGAGCTGGGGCTGCACGGCATCACGGTGGCGGAGGAGTATGACGGGGTGAACCTCGGCTATCTGGCCCATGTGCTGGTGATGGAGCAGGTGAGCCACGCCAGCGCCTCGGTCGGCCTCTCCTACGGTGCCCACTCCAACCTCTGCATCAACCAGATCCACCGCCACGGCACCCCTGATCAGAAGGCGAAATATCTGCCTGATCTGGTCAGCGGCAAACACGTGGGGGCGCTGGCCATGAGCGAGCCGGGTGCCGGCTCCGACGTGGTGAGCATGCGCCTCACCGCAGTGCGCGAGGGGGATCACTTCGTGCTGAACGGCAACAAGATGTGGATCACCAATGGGCCCGATGCCAACACCTTCGTCATCTATGCCAAGACCGATGCCGCCGCCGGGCCCAAAGGGATTTCCGCCTTTATCGTCGAGGCGGGGACTCCCGGTTTTTCCACCGCCCAGAAGCTCGACAAGCTCGGCATGCGCGGCTCCAGTACTTGCGAGCTGGTGTTCGACAACTGCCGGGTGCCGCAGGAGAACCTGCTGGGCCCCCTGCACGGCGGGGTCAAGGTACTGATGAGCGGGCTCGACTACGAGCGGGTGGTGCTGGCGGCCGGGCCCCTTGGCATCATGCAGTCCTGCATGGACGTGGTGCTCCCCTATGTGCGCGAGCGCAAGCAGTTCGGTCAGGCCATCGGCGAGTTTCAGCTGGTGCAGGGCAAGCTCGCCGACATGTATACCCGTCTCGCCAGCAGCCGGGCGCTAGTCTATTCGGTGGCGAGCGCCTGCGATCAGGGCCGCACCAGCCGCAAGGATTGTGCCGCCGCCATCCTGTTTGCCGCCGAGAACGCCACCCAGATGGCCCTTGATGCCATCCAGCTGCTCGGCGGCAACGGTTACATCAACGAATACCCCACAGGCCGCCTGCTGCGGGACGCCAAACTCTACGAGATAGGCGCCGGCACCTCGGAGATCCGCCGCTGGCTCATCGGCCGCGAGCTGATGGGAGAGAGCGCATGAGCAGGATCCACTCCCGTCTCGACACCGCGAGCCCCGACTATGAGGCCAATCGGGCCGCCATGCAGGCACTGGTCGACGATCTCAATACCCGCCTGGAGGAGATAGCCTTGGGCGGGGGCGCGGCCAACAACGCCCGCCACCAGGCCCGTGGCAAGCTGCTGCCCCGCGAGCGCATCGACCAGCTGCTGGACCCGGGCTCCCCCTTTCTCGAGCTCTCGGCGCTGGCCGGATGGCAGGTCTATGACGAACCGGTGCCCGCCGCCGGCATCCTCACCGGTATCGGCCGGGTCTCGGGGCGCCTGTGCATGCTGGTGGTGAATGACGCCACCGTGAAGGGCGGCACCTACTACCCCCTCACGGTGAAAAAGCACCTGCGCGCCCAGGCCATCGCCGAGCGGCTGCGCCTCCCCTGCCTCTATCTGGTGGATTCCGGCGGCGCCTTCCTGCCCATGCAGGACGAGGTGTTCCCCGACCGGGAGCATTTTGGCCGCATCTTCTACAACCAGGCTCGCATGTCGGCCCAGAGCATCCCCCAGCTGGCGGTGGTGATGGGGCTCTGCACCGCCGGCGGCGCCTATGTGCCCGCCATGGCGGACGAGTCCATCATGGTCAGGGAGCAGGCCACCCTCTTTCTGGCGGGGCCACCGCTGGTCAAGGCCGCCACCGGCGAGGAGATCAGCGCAGAAGCCTTGGGCGGCGCCGAGGTACACTGCGCCCACTCCGGGGTGGCGGATCACATGGCCCGGGACGATGCCCATGCCCTGGCCATCGCCCGCACCCTGGTAAGCAACCTGGGGGACAACCAGACGGCGGCGTCACCCGCCCCATCCGCTCCCTCCTATGATGAGCCGCACTACCCCATCGAGGAGCTCTACGGCCTAGTGGGCACCAGTCTCAAGCGCCCCTATGACGCACGAGAATTGATCGCCCGACTGGTGGATGGCTCTGTGTTTGACGAATTCAAGGCGTTGTTCGGCACTACCCTGGTGACGGGTTTTTCCCGCATTGAGGGCATGCAGGTGGGGATCCTCGCCAACAACGGCGTGCTGCACAGCGACAGCGCCCAGAAGGGAGCCCACTTCATCCAGCTCTGCAACCAGCGGGGGATCCCGCTGCTGTTTCTGCAAAACATCACCGGCTTTATGGTGGGGAGTACGGCGGAGAAAGAGGGGATCGCCAAGCACGGCGCCAAGCTGGTGACCGCCGTGGCCTGCAGCCGGGTGCCCAAGATCACTCTGATCGTCGACGGCAGCTTCGGTGCCGGCAACTACGGCATGTGCGGGCGCGCCTATGAACCGGATTTTCTCTTCAGCTGGCCCAACAGCCGCATCTCCGTCATGGGGGGCGAGCAGGCGGCCGGGGTGCTGGTGCAGGTGCGCCGGGACAAGCTCGCCGCCGAGGGCAAGACTCTGGGCGAGTCGGAGGCGGCCGCCATTCGCGCCCCGGTGATCGCGCAATACGAGCGCCAGGGTCACCCCTATTACGCCAGTGCTCGCCTGTGGGATGACGGCGTCATCGACCCGGCCCAGAGCCGCACCGTGCTGGCCCTGGCGCTGGCGGCCTGCCAGGGGGCCGAGCCTGGCCCTGGGCAGTACGGCATCTTCCGGATGTAAGGAGTTCATATGTCAGACCCGCTCTTCAACGATCCCCTTGCCCATTTTCGCCTTGAGCGCCACGGCCCGGTGATCGAGCTGGTGCTCGCCCGCCCGGCCCGTCACAACGCCCTCGATGCCGACCTGATGCAGGGGCTGCTCGACTGCCTCGACGAGCTGGCCCACGGCCAGCCCCTCGCCGACCGCCCCCACGTGCTGCTGCTGCGCGCCGAGGGGCCGCATTTTTGCGCGGGCGCCGATCTCGAGTGGATGCGCAAGATGGCCGGGGAGGCATTCGACCCCCGCGCCTTTGACAAGAATCGCGAGGACGCCCGGGTGCTGGCCCACCTGATGCAGGCACTGGACGAGCTGCCCTTCCCCACGGTAGCCCTGGTGCAGGGGGCCGCCTACGGCGGAGCCTTAGGCCTTGTCTGCGCCTGCGACATCGTGCTGGCCAGCGAAAATGCCCGCTTCTGCCTCTCCGAGGTGACCCTGGGACTGGTGCCTGCGGTGATCAGCCCCTACGTGGTGCGCGCCATGGGGATGCGCCAGGCTCGCCGCTACATGCTGAGCGCAGAGCCTTTTGATGCCATCACCGCCTGCCGACTCAACGTGGTGCACAGGCTCAGCCAGCCTGATCAGTTGCTGGCAGAGGGACGCGCCATGGCCCTGCGGTTGTGTCGCAACGGCCCCCAGGCGATGAAGGAGACCAAGCGGCTGCTGGCCGCCCTCGAAGGGCGCCCAGGCCACCAGCACGAAGAGCAGACCGTCGAGACCATCGCCCGGGTACGGGTCGGTCTCGAGGCCCAGGAGGGGATCCAGGCCTTCTTCGACAAACGCCCCCCAACCTGGCGCCCCCGTTTCAAGGACGAAGCATGACTCAATACCACCCCATCAAGCACCTGCTGATCGCCAGCTGTGGTCAATATAACGGGAGTGTGGATCAACACGCTTCGCACTTGTGCGCCTTGAACAACAGAGAGGTAGCATGACCCATCACACTCCCATCAAGCGCCTGCTGATCGCCAATCGCGGTGAAATCGCCGTGCGCATCATCAAGACCGCACGGCGCCTCGGCATTCACACCATCGCCCTCTACTCGGACGCCGACGCCCGTGCCATGCATGTGCGCGAAGCCGACGAGGCCTGGCATCTGGGGCCGGCCCCTGCCCGGGAGAGCTACCTCGACACCGGCAAGGTGCTCAAGATTGCCAAAGAGGCGAATGCCGACGCCATCCACCCGGGCTACGGTTTCCTGTCCGAGAACAGCGACTTTGCCACCGCCTGCGAGCAGCGGGGCCTGCGCTTTGTCGGCCCAAGCGGCGCCGCCATCCTCGCCATGGGGGACAAGTCGGGGGCCAAGGGGCTGATGCAGGCAGCCGGCGTCCCCGTGCTGCCCGGTTATCACGGCGCGGATCAGCATCCCGACTTTTTGCGCGATCAGGCGAGCCAGGTGGGCTTCCCGCTCCTTATCAAGGCGGCCAGTGGCGGCGGTGGCAAGGGGATGCGCCGGGTCGATCAGCTGGCCGACTTTGACGACGCCCTGGCGGCGGTCAAGCGGGAGGCGAGTGCCGCCTTTGGCGACGACCATGTGCTGCTGGAGCGCTATCTCCCCCGCGCCCGTCACGTGGAGGTGCAGGTCTTTGCCGATGCCCTTGGCAACGCCATCTATCTGGGGGACAGGGACTGCTCCTTGCAGCGCCGCCACCAGAAGGTGATCGAGGAGGCCCCCGCCCCCGACATCTCCCCTGCCCTGCGCCGCGCCATGGGCGAGGCGGCCGTGGCCGCTGCCAAAGCCATCCACTATCAGGGGGCCGGCACCATCGAGTTTTTGCTCTGCGGGGAGGAGTTCTTCTTCATGGAGATGAACACCCGGTTGCAGGTGGAGCACCCGGTTACCGAGGCCATCACCGGCCAGGATCTGGTGGCCTGGCAGCTGGCGGTGGCCGAGGGCAAACCGCTGCCCCTCACCCAGGAGCAGGTGGTGCTGCGTGGCCACGCGGTGGAGGCGCGCCTCTACGCCGAGGACGTGGCCGCCGGTTTTCTGCCAGCGAGCGGCCCCATCCACTGGCTCACCTGGCCCAAGGGGGTGCGCATCGACACCGGCGTCACCGCTGGCGATGAGGTGAGCCCCTATTACGACCCCATGATCGCCAAGCTCGTCGCCCACGCACCGAGCCGCAGCGAAGCCTTTGCCACCCTGGCCGATGCCCTGGCAGCCCTGGATCTCGGCCCTCTGGTGCACAACGGCCCGCTCCTGCAGCGCCTGTGCGAAGCGCCAGAGGTGCTGGCGATGCGCCACCACACCCAGTGGCCCATTCCCACCGACACCCTGCCCGTTCCGGCGCTCGCCTGGCCCCTCGCCACCCTCTGGCTCGCCACTTGCGAGCGCGATGCCTCCCCCTGGCAGCAGGCCGCAGGTTTTCGGCTGGGCCCCACCCGCCGCTTTTGCGCCACGGTGCGCATCGGCGAGGAGACCCGCACTCTCACCCTCGCCGAGCGAGGGGGCGCCCTGCTCTGGCAGGGCGAGCAGATCCCGTTTGAACTCGGGTCAGATCAGATCCGCCTGTACCAGGGTGGACATTGGCAGCGCTATCCGGTGCAGCCCCTCGGCGAGGACGCCTATTTGCTGCACCTGGCGGGCAGGCGCATCCGCTTCTCGCTCGATGATCAGCATCATCAGCTCCACCATGATCACGACACGAGCCATGCCCCGGGCATCCTGGCCCCCATGCACGGCATCGTGGTGGCGCTGCAGGTCGAGGCCGGCCAGCCGGTCAGCAAGGGGCAACCCCTGCTGGTGCTGGAGGCGATGAAGATGGAGCACGTCCTCAAGGCTGACCGGGACGGGGTGATTGAGGCCCTGCAGTGCCGCCAGGGGGAACAGGTGAGCCAGGGCGCCGTGCTGGTGCGCTTTGCCGAGGACCATACCGCGCAGGAGGAGCGCTCATGAGCCACACGCACGAGAACCGGGACGACAAGGTCAGCCTGGTGGAGATGGGGCCGCGGGACGGCCTGCAAAATGAGACCGCCACCCTCTCCCTGGCGCAGCGGCTGGCGCTCATCGCCCGCCTGGCCGAGAGCGGGTTGCAGCGCATCGAGGTGGGGGCCTTCGTGTCGCCCAAGAAGGTGCCGCAGATGGCGGATTCCGCCGCACTCTTTAATGCCCTGCCGCGCAGGGGGCCGACCCGCTATGGCGCCCTGGTGCCCAATCTGCAGGGTCTGCAGGCCGCCATCGCCGCACGCGCCGACGAGATAGGCCTCTTCACCGCCTGCGCGGACGGCTTCACCCGGGCCAACATCGGCATCAGCGTGGAGGAGTCCCTGGTGCGCTTTGCCCCGCTGGTGCAGGAGGCGCGCAGCCTCGGCATCAAGGTGCGCGGCTACCTCTCCACCGTCATCGCCTGCCCGTTCGACGGCCCGACCCGCCCGAAACGGGTCGCCGCCCTGGCCGAGCGGCTGCTGGATCTGGGCTGCCACGAGATATCCCTCGGCGACACCATCGGCGTCGGCACCCCGGGCACCGTGGCTCCCATGCTGGATGCGGTGCTGCACGAGATCCCGGCGGGCCGGCTTGCGGTTCATTTTCACGACACCTACGGCCAGGGGCTGGCCAACCTGCTGCCGGCGCTCGAGCGCGGGATCCGCACCATCGACTGCTCGGTGGCCGGGCTCGGCGGCTGCCCCTATGCCCCCGGCGCCTCC
This sequence comes from Aeromonas sp. QDB56, assembly GCF_027705505.1. Lineage (NCBI taxonomy): Bacteria > Pseudomonadati > Pseudomonadota > Gammaproteobacteria > Aeromonadales > Aeromonadaceae > Aeromonas > Aeromonas sp. QDB56. The sequence continues at coordinate 4,328 of NZ_JAPDBZ010000064.1, read as the reverse complement.
GGCAATGTGGCGTCGGAAGAGGTGGTCTATCTGCTGCACGGCCTTGGCATGAGCACAGGGGTCGATCTCGACCAGCTGGCCGCCACCGGCCAGTGGGTGAGCGAGCTGCTGGGGCGCCCCAACGGCTCACGGGTCGGCCAGGCCCTGCACGGGAGGGGACGGCGCCTCGCACAAGAGCGCGAGCAGCGCCCCCCGGGAGGCCATCATGCATCATGAACCCGGCCCTTGCCGCTGTGCCAGGACCCCGCCAGCTCATCAGGAGGGCGCACCATGAGAGCCAGACACGCCAGTGGCAAGGAGAGGACCTACAGCATCTCGGAGCTGGCCCAGGAGTTCGACATCACCCCACGCACCATCCGCTATTACGAGGACGAGGGGCTCATCACCCCGACCCGGGAGGGGCAGACCCGCATCTACAGCCACAAGGACAGGATCCGCCTGAAATTGACCCTGCGCGGCAAACGCCTCGGGTTCAGCCTGGCGGAGATCCGCGAACTGTTCGACATGTACGACACCGACCGCTCCAGCCGGATGCAGCTTCACTCCATGATCCAGCTCATCGAGGCCAGACGCCACTCCCTGCGCCAGCAACTGGAGGACATCCAGATGGTGATGGCCGAGCTCGATGCCGCCGAGCAGCGCTGCATCCACTCCCTCGGCGGCTTGAAAACCGACGGGGGTTGACAGACTCTGGGGGTATCTCGCCCCCGGTATCCCGGTTTTCCAGTGGATATTCGCAGTGGCAGGCCCTGACCCGGCAACCCCCTTGTTCCCCACATCGCCCGTCGCGACATGCCGGACAGAGTGGGCGGTTTGGGCAAGCGGCGAGGTGGGGCAAACGGGGGAAATCCGGCCTTGGTCGCACAATAATTCCCCAGCCCGGTCAGAGTGCGGCGCACCTCATGAGTCCTTCCCATGAACCGGGCACGATTAATTGCTACCATATGCGCATCAAATGGAGACCATCATGCTCAAGCCTCTGCCCGCTCGTCTTCTGCGCTATGCCCTCTATCTTCTCGCGCTCCTGCTCATCGGCATCACCATCCTGCTCTGGCAGGCGCCGACCCTCATCCAGCGCCATCTCCCCGGCTGGCTTGCCACCCATTACGGTCTGCACCTCTCCCTTGGCAAGATAGAGGTGGGGATCCGCTCCCCCTCCCTCGTGCTGGGGCCCAGCGCCCTGCTCGATGAGCAGCAGCAAGCGCTGGTGTCGTTTGAAGAGCTGAAGCTCATTCCCGCCTTGAAAGCGAGCTGGCAGCAGCGCGCCCTGGTACTGGAAGAGGCCACCCTGACCGCCCCCAGGGCAGATCTGGTGCGCCTCGAGGATCTCAAGGGGGAGGCACGCTTCAACTTGACCAATGCACTGGCCTCCCTGCTCGCCCCTGCGCCGGAGCAAACACCGCCAGCTAGCGCCGAGCCCGTGCTGGTGACCATCGGCAAGCTGTACGTCGAGCAGGGCCGGCTCAGCTACCGGGACAGCCGCAAGCAGAGCAGCCCGGGGTGGGTGCCGCCCCTCACCCTGGACAAGCTCGCCCTGCACCTGCCCGGATTTTCCAGCGCAGAGGGGGTGCTCAACCCCTATCGCCTGAGCGCTACAGTCAACGAGAAGAGCCCCCTCAAGGCCGAAGGGGAGTTCGACATGATGAGCGGCGCCGGCAAGGGCAACCTCAGCCTTGGCAAGGTGGCCATCGCCCCCTTCGCCCCCCTCTGGGCCCCCTATCTCAAGGCGACCCTCGCCAAAGGGGAGGCCAGCGCCGAGCTCGCCTATCGCCTCACCCAGGGCAAGCAGGGACTGGACTGGCAGTTGTCAAAGGGCAAGCTGACCCTGGCCAACTGGCAGCTCACACACAACAAGGGGGAGGAATTTGCCCGCTTCAAGCAGTTGGCGCTGACCGGGATCCGCATCGATGGCAACAAGCAGCGCCTTGAGCTCGATGCCGCCACCCTCAAGAGCCCGGCCATCACCGCCGTCCTCGACCACCAGCAACAACTGGATCTCGCGGACCTGCTGCTCCCCCAGAAGACCCCCAAGGGGGGCAAACAACCGGCCACCCCCGCCAAGCCCTGGCAATGGGCCCTCAAGCAGACCCGCATCGACCAGGGCAGCCTCACCCTGACCGAAGCCACCAGCGGCAAGCCCCTGAAACGGGCCATCTCCGCCATCGCCCTCACCCTGGGGCCCCTTGGCAGCCAGACCGCCCAACCCAGCCCCCTCACCCTCAACGCAGCCCTCGACACCAGGACGACGGTGGCGTTTGACGGCACCCTGGGGCTGACCCCCTTCACCCTGAACGGCGCCATCCGCCAGCAGGGGCTGCCGCTGACCCTGGCCCAACCCTACCTGCAGGATCTGCTGCGCATCAGCGTGCGGGACGGCGAGCTTGCCAGCCGCACCAGACTTGACCTGGTCACCGACCGCCAGGGGGCCATCAGCAAGCTGGAGATAAGCGGTGGACTCGAGGTCGCCGGGCTCAACGTGCTGGATCGAGCCGACAACCAGCGCCTGCTCCAGATAGAGAATCTGCAACTGAGCGGCCTGCACTATGATCGCCTGAGCCAGCAACTGCGTATCGCCGACATCCTGCTCAGCAAACCCTATGCCCGCATCGAGATCAACGAAGAGGGGATCACCAACGTGCAGCAACTGCTGCTGCCGCAACCCGCCGCGAACGCCAGGGAGAGCGCCCCCGCCCCGCACATCGTCATCGATCAGATCCGTACCGCCCAGGGCAACCTGCGCTTCGCCGATCGCAGCCTGAGCCCGGAGTTCGTGGTGGACATCGCCTCCCTCGACGGCCAGAGCCGCCACATCAGCAACACCCCGGGGCAGCGCTCCGAGCTCGCCTTCAACGGCAAGGTGGACCGCTATGCCCCCGTCACCATCCGGGGGGGCGCCAACCTGCTCATCGAGGATCCCGTGCTGGACGTGGCCGTGGCCTTCAACAATCTGGAACTCACCACCTTCACCCCCTACTCCAGCACCTATGCAGGCTATGCCATCGACAAGGGGCAGCTTTCCATGAAGCTCAACTACAAGCTGCAGGGCAACCGGCTGGAGGGGGACAACGACATCACCATCAAGAAGCTGCAACTCGGGGAGAAGGTCAAGAGCGAGCAGGCCAAGGATCTGCCCCTCGGCCTCGCCATCGCCCTGCTGAGCGATTCGAGCGGCGTCATCAAGATGAACCTCAAGGTGAAGGGCAATCTGGATCAGCCTGATTTCAGCCTGGGCAACATCTTCTGGGACGTGCTCGGCAATACCCTCGGCAAGGCCATCACCTCCCCCTTCTCCCTGCTTGCGTCCCTGACGGGGGGCACCAAGGATCTCGACGAGCTCCCCTTCCTGCCTGGCGATCCCGCCCTGACCCCGACCCAGCAGACCAAGCTGACCACCCTCGCGCAGGCCCTCAAGGAGAGGCCCAAGCTCAGCATGAACATTCGCGGCATGGTCAACTTCAACGAAGAGCGCCCCATCCTCCAGCGCCAGAAGCTTGAGCGGCTGCTGGCCAAGACCACCGGCAGCCCGGTGTATTTGACGCTGCTGGAGCAGGATCCCGCCATGCAATCCGCACTGGCAGAGGCCTATGAAGCCAAGTTCAACGAAGATCTCGGGGATCTGGCCGACCGGTTGCGACTCGATGAAGGGAGCGAGGCCCTGCGCGCCCAGAACACCAAGGAGTATCTGGTGGATACCCAGGGCATCGCGCCGGAGCGCCTCTTCGTGCTCGACAGCCAGGTGAAGGAGACGGACAAGGAAGCCAAGGTGGTGCTGACCCTGGACAACTGATCCGGCGCCCGCCGGATGCCCCTCTTGTTTGCCCCGACGGCATATGGCCCGAGGGGCTCCCTCCCCTGACCCCTTCCATCAGGATATGTCTCTCGCTAGCCGTCCCGAACAATCCGGTTATCCCTTTATCCAGCATGTCGGCATGTCGGCATGTCGGCATGTCGGCATGTCGGCATGTCAAAATAGATGGCCCGATCAGATATACAGTGTCTAATCGGGCCAATCCTGAACACTCTCTCGCGCACGCCACAGGGCCAACCCCGCGCCCCCCCTTCCATTTCGAAGCGTTTTTACTGGGCCCATGGCCCATCCCGCCTCTGGCTTTTTGACAAGGGCAGCCTCTGATCCTGCCCGTTGATCTTGCGCCCCTTTCGCCCGTGGCAGTCAACACGGCGCGCCTGCGGGTTTCTCAGGCGCCCCGCCCTTGTGTAGGGAACACGGTGGCGAGCGCGGGGTTGACGAGAAATTGACATCCTCCCCCACCTTAGCGCTTCGCGTCACAGGAGGGGGATCCCCATTACTGGGTGATAGCTGCTCGCGC
>NZ_JAPDBZ010000063.1:0-22567 GCF_027705505.1 Aeromonas sp. QDB56 | reverse complement strand
TCATGCCTCCCTCGCTTTTTTGTCCTGATACTACGTGGACTGGAACTCAAATTCTCTTAAGTGAACAGCATTGCGCCAGCTGGCGGGGCCTTTTGCATGCTGCGGCTGGCAGAAGATCACTCGTCCTTCTTGTCTCGCGACAGCAGGGCGATGGCTGCCTCTTTCGGATTCTTGCCTTCGTACAGCACCTTGAAGATCTGTTCGCAGATGGGCATCTCGACGCCGCAACGGGCCGCCAGCAGATGCACTTCCTTGGTGTTGCGATAGCCTTCCACCACCTGGCCTATCTCGGCCATGGCGGTGTCAACCAACTTGCCCGCTCCCAGCGCCAGACCGAAACGGCGGTTGCGCGACTGGTTGTCGGTACAGGTCAGCACCAGATCCCCGAGCCCCGCCATCCCCATGAAGGTCTTGGCGTCGGCCCCGAGGGCGGCGCCCAGACGCTGCATCTCCACCAGACCCCGAGTGATGAGCGCGGTTCTGGCGTTGGCGCCAAAGCCGAGTCCGTCAGAGAGACCGGCACCGATGGCGATGACGTTCTTCACCGCCCCGCCCAGCTGCAGACCGATGAAGTCCGGATTGGTATAGACCCGGAACGAGCGGCCGCAGTGTAGCAGGTGGGAGAGATCGTCGGCAAAGTCGTCGTGGGTCGAGGCCACCGAGATGGCGGTCGGCAGACCGGCGGCCAGCTCGCGGGCGAAGGTCGGGCCCGAGATGACCGCCAGTGGAATGGCATCCCCCAGCACCTCCCGCGCCACCTCTTGCAGCAGACGGCCGCTGTCCGGCTCCAGCCCCTTGGTGGCCCAGGCGATCCGGGTATCCGGGCGCAGGAAGGGTTTGACCCGGGCCAGTACCTGGCCGAACACATGACTCGGCACCACCAGCAGCAGCACGGGAGCGGCTTGCACCGCCGTCTGCAGATCCGACGTCAGTTGCAGATCGGCCGGGAAGGGGACATCCGGCAAGAATGCCTTGTTGCAGCGATCCTGTTCCAGCTCGGCGACATGGGCAGGGTCGTGACCCCACAGCAGGGTCGGATGACCGTTGCGCGCCAGAGAAATGGCAAGGGCGGAGCCATAAGACCCCGCCCCCAGGACCGAGATTGCGATCTGGTCGGCCATTATCAGGCTTCCGCAGTCGCCTGCTGGGCCTGTACCTGCGCCATGTGCTGGGCGAACAGGGCGTCGAAGTTGACCGGTGCCAGGTTCAGCTGCGGGAAGGACCCCTTGCTCACCAGGTTGGATACCGCTTCGCGGGCATACGGGAACAGGATGTTCGGGCAGAAGGCCGCCAGGCAGTGGGCCAGTTGCGGCTCAGGCAGGTTGCCGATGGTGAAGATGCCGGCTTGCTGCACTTCGCACAGGAAGGCGGTCTCGGTTTCCAGCTTGCAGGTGACAGTCAGGGTCAGCACCACTTCATAGACGCTGTCGGCCAGGACATTGGTCTTGGTGTCCATGTCCAGCTTGACGTCCGGCTGCCACTCTTTCTGGAAGATGTGCGGAGTATTCGGGGCTTCGAAGGAGACATCCTTGGTGTAGACACGCTGGATGTGGAATTCCGGTTGCACTTCCTGATTGTTGATTTCGTCAGCCATTTCGTTTGATTCCTTTTTAAGATAATGAGTGGGCGCAGGCCCTTAAATCAGCGTTTTTTGGTCACCGGCAGATTGTCTGCACGCCATTGGGCCATGCCACCGCTGAGCACATACACCTGCTTGAAACCGGCCTTGCTCAGTTGGCGACCCGCGCCACCAGCGGTCATCCCCGACTCGCACACCACTATGGTGGGGGCATCCTTGTGCTTTTCAACCGGACCCAGATTATTCGCCTGGATCTGGGCGAGCGGTAGGTGATGGGCCCCGGCCAGATGACCCTTGGCAAATTCATCCTGACTGCGAATGTCCACGACGGTGGCATTTTCACGGTTGATAAGCAGGGTAGCGGCGTGGTTGTTGACCGCCTTCACCGGAGAAAAACGAGCACGCACAGTGGTGTACACCAGGGTGCCTGCCAGGCCCAACCAGGCTGCGGTCAGCAGCGGATTGCGGGCCGCGAAATCCAAATACTCTTGCATCTTCTACTATCCAGGGACCAAGACAAGGGCCCGAGTATACATGGGGCCCTGCATAAGATCAGCCATCTTGGCGGCAAAGCGAGAGCAAGCTCCCATCAGGGATGGCTGCCGATTCTTCCTCCTCCAACCGGGCCGAACGAGAGGATGCGCCATGCCGAAAAGAGGGGGAAAACAGAGGAAAACCCGCCGAGGCAGACAAGCCGGCAACATGCCTAAAACAGCGGGATAACAGTTAAAAAGCGAGGCTGGAGAGGGACTTGGCTATCAGGTGACTATTTCGGCAGATGTAGTAATATTACGCTAGTTTCACTTCCCGCAATTCATTCCTATCCGAGAGGACATAGCCTTATGTCAACAGCTAAGAAACCGCTGGTTCTGGTCATCATGGACGGTTGGGGCTACAGCACCAAGCAAGAGTACAACGCCGTTGCTGCCGCCAAGACCCCCAACCTGGATCGCCTGGCCCGTGACTACACCAGCACCCTGATCTCCGGCTCCGGCCTGGACGTGGGTCTGCCGGACGGCCAGATGGGCAACTCCGAAGTGGGCCACACCAACATCGGTGCCGGTCGCGTCGTCTATCAGGAGCTGACCCGCATCTCCAAGGACATCCAGGACGGCGACTTCTTCCAGAACGTCGAGCTGGCCAAGGCTGTCGACGCTGCCGTGACCAAGGGCAAGGCCGTGCACATCATGGGGCTGATGTCCCCGGGTGGCGTACACAGCCACGAAGAGCACATCATGGGCATGATCGAGATGGCCGCCAAGCGTGGCGCCGAGCAGATCTACTTCCACGCCTTCCTGGATGGCCGCGACGTCCCGCCGCGCAGTGCCCAGTCCTCCATCGAGCTGTTCGACGCCCTGTTTGCCCGACTGGGCAAGGGTCGTTTCGCCTCCATGATCGGTCGTTACTACGCCATGGACCGCGACAACCGCTGGGATCGCGTGCAGCAGGCCTATGACCTGATGACCCAGGGCAAGGGCGAATTCACCGCCGACAACGCCACCGACGCGCTGGCCGCCGCCTATGCCCGCGACGAGAACGACGAGTTCGTCAAAGCCACCCGCATCGGCGACGCTGTACCGATGATCGACGGCGATGCGCTGATCTTCATGAACTTCCGCGCCGACCGCGCCCGCGAAATCACCCGCGCCTTCGTCGATACCGACTTCACCGGCTTCGCCCGCACCGCCACCCCGGCGCTGCACTTCGTGATGCTGACCGAATACGCGGCCGACATCAAAACCGCCTGTGCCTACCCGCCCACCGCCCTGGTCAACACCCTGGGTGAGTGGCTGGCCAAGCAGGGCAAGACCCAGCTGCGCATCTCCGAGACCGAGAAGTACGCCCACGTCACCTTCTTCTTCAACGGTGGCGAAGAGGCCTGCTTCAGCGGCGAAGATCGCGAAATCGTGGCGAGCCCGAAAGTGGCTACCTATGACCTGCAGCCGGAGATGAGCTCCGAAGAGCTGACCGACAAGCTGGTTGCGGCCATCAAGAGCGGCAAGTACGACGTCATCATCTGCAACTACCCGAACGGCGACATGGTCGGTCACACCGGCGTGTTCGATGCGGCCGTCAAAGCCTGTGAAGCGGTCGACCACTGTATCGGTCGCGTCACCGACGCCCTGGCGGAAGTGGGTGGCGAGTGCCTCATCACCGCCGACCATGGCAACGCCGAGAAGATGATGGACGAAGAGACTGGTCAGGCCCACACCGCCCACACCAATCTGCCTGTTCCCCTCATCTACTTCGGTCGTAAAGCCGAGGTCGCCGAAGGTGGCAAACTGTCCGATCTGGCCCCGACCATGTTGACTCTGATGGGTCTGCCTGTGCCGCCGGAAATGACTGGCAAGCCCCTGATGATTCTGAAATAATCCTGCCCCATGCGGGGATGCGAAATTATTTCACAGAAAACCAGTCGCGTCGGCCTGTTGGCCGGCGCGCTGTTTTTTTGCCTGATCGGCGGTACCGGCACAGCCCAGGCTGCGAACCAGCAGCTGGGGGCCATGCAGTCCCAGATCAAGGAACAGCAACAGACCCTCAAGCTCAGCAAGCAGGAGCTTGCCAAGCTCAACACCCAGCTCAAGGCTGACGAGCAGGCCATTTCGGCTGCCGCCGCCAAACTCGAGCAGACCAGACAGCAACTCCGGCAGAACCAGCAGAAGCTGGCGTCCCTGCAGCAGGACAAGCTGGCACTGGAGCAACAAGCAAAACATCAGAAACAGTTGCTGGCCAAGCAGGCGGAAAGCGCCTTCCAGGCGGGCAACCACGATTACCTCAAACTGCTGCTCAACCAGCAGGATCCGGCCAAGCTGAGCCGCGCCCTCGACTACTTCGACTACCTCAACAAGGCACGCATCGAGGCCATTGAAGCCCTGCGCGCCACCCGTGACAAGCTGGCCAAGAACCAGCAGGCCACCAGGGAGACCGAGAACCGCCTCCAGACCCTGCTCGGCGAGCAGCAGGAGCATCACCAGAGCCTGCTGGCCAGCCAGCAGAGCCGTGCCAAGGTGCGCAACCAGTTGCAGCAATCGGTGCAGGCCGACGAGCAGAAGCTCGACAAGCTGGTCAAGGCGGAGAAGGCGCTCAAGGCGCGGCTGGAAGAGCTGCGTCGTCAGCAGGAAGAAAAGGAACGCCGCGAACGGGCCGAGCGGGAGCGCCTTGCCAAGATCAAGGCCGAGCAGGAGCGCCAGCGCCGTCTGGAGGCCCAGCGCCTGGCAGCCGAGCAGAAGCGCATCGAGGAGCAGCAGCGGATCGCAGCCCAGCAGCGCCAGGTCGGCGAACAGCAGCGGCTGGCGGTCCAGCAGCAACGCGTCGCCGAACAACAGGCCAAGGTGGCGCAGCAGCAAGCTGCTGCCCGCAACAGCGCCAAGGCAAGCAGCAACGGCTACGGCGGTCTGAGCACGGGTGGCAACCTGCGCTGGCCGGTGCAGGGCCCCATCCTCATCTCCTACGGCTCGCCGCGTACCGCCGAGCTGAAGTGGAAGGGCACCCTGATCGGCGCCAGCGAAGGGACCCAGGTCAAGGCGGTGGCACCGGGCCAGGTGGTCTACGCCGACTGGCTCGACGGCTTCGGCATGCTGCTGGTCATCGACCACGGCAAGGGCTACATGAGCCTCTACGGCCACAACCAGTCGCTGCTGCGCCAGGTGGGACAAAAGGTGGAGCAGGGTGAGCCCGTGGCCCTGGTCGGCGACAGCGGCGGACAGGAGCGCTCCGGCCTCTACTTCGAGATCCGCTATCAGGGCGAGGCCATCAACCCGACCAAGTGGCTGGCCAGACGCTAAGCCCACCTTGGCGGTGCCCGAGTGGAGTCCGCTACCTCATCCCCAGCCCTTCTCCCGCGAGGGGGGCAGGGAGCAAAAGACAGCAACACCGCGTCGTTTACCACTTCACCTGACAAAAAGTCTGCATCGCGCAGGCTTTTTGCTTGCCAGGGGGGGCACCACACCGCTCGCCCCGATGATGAAAACTTACCTCTTTTCCACCCCGCTCAGGGGAAGACCACCAGCCCGATCTGCTCCAGCAGCCCCTGCTGATCTTCATTGATCTGCACCCCGGCGAGGTTGACCCGGCGCAGATCCAGACCGGGCAGATCGCACTGGCGCAGATCGCACCCTTGCAGGTTGAAGCTGGTCCAGTCGATTTGCCCGAACTCGGAGCCGCTGAGATCCGAGCCCGCCAGGGAGGCGCCCAGCAGGTTGGCCCCCTGCCAGCGGTTGCCGGCAAGCTCGCACCGCTCCAGCAGGCAGCTTTCGAAGTTGGCGTAGCTGAAGTTGTTGCCGGTGAGGTGGGCTTCGCAGAAGTAGCTTTTGGCGGTGATCCGGTTGGCGAAGCTGGCATGGGCGAAGTTGATCCCCATGGCCTGGCAGTCGCGCATCTCCAGCCCAAGACACTGGCTGCGGCCGAAGTCCGACAGGGTGAGATCGCAGCGCAGGAAGCTCGCCTCCCTCAGATCGCAGCCCTGAAACAGGCATCCCAGCTCCCGTTCCCTGTCATAGAAGCTGCAGTCGACGAAGCGGCTCTCCCCGAGATCGAGCCAGGAGAAGTGACAGCCGATGAAGCGGCACCCCTGGAACTGCTCCCCCTCCACCTCCTGCTGCTCGAAGTGGACCCCCTCGAAACACCTGCCCTTGATCATCCCCTGCCCCCTGTTGATGGCGTCATATGCTGACATTGCCGTGCAAAAACGGTAATGTTACGTGTAACATTTTTTGCCGGATCCCCAGATGAACGACACCCGCAAGCGCCGCCCTACCCTGCAGGACATTGCCGACCTGACTGGTGTCACCAAGATGACCGTCAGCCGCTACCTGCGCGACCCGTCCGCCGTGGCCGAAGGGACCCGCGAGCGCATCGCCGCCGCGGTGGAGGAGCTCGGCTACATCCCGAACCGGGCGCCGGACATGCTGTCGAACGCCACCAGCAAGGCGATCGGCATCCTGATCCCCTCCCTCTCCAACCAGGTCTTCTCGGCGGTGATCCACGGCATCGAGGCGGTGACCCGGCCCGCCGGCTACCAGACCCTGCTCGCCCACTACGGCTACAGCCCGGAGCGGGAGGAGGAGCAGGTCGCCTCGCTCCTCTCCTACAACGTGGACGGGCTCATCCTCTCGGACACCCAGCACACCGAGCGCACCCGCAAGATGATCGCCACCGCCGGCATCCCGGTGGTGGAGACCATGGATCTGCCCCTCTCCCCCATCGACATGGTGGTGGGCATGGATCATCGGGCCGCCGCCCGGGCCATGGTAACAGAGATGCTGCGCCGGGGACGGCGCAAGGTGATCTACCTCGGCGCCCGGCTCGACGTGCGCACCCAGCTGCGAATGGAAGGCTACTACCAGGCGATGGCCGATTTCGGTCTGACCGGCCAGCACCTGCTGACGGAGCAATCCTCCAGCTTCACCCTGGGGGGAGAGCTGCTGGCCCAGGCCATGGCGCGCTTCCCCGATCTCGACGGCCTGTTCTGCACCAACGACGACCTGGCGGTGGGGGCCCTGCTGCAATGCCAGGCCAGGTGGATCCCGGTGCCCCAGCAGGTGGCCATCGCCGGCAGCAACGCCCTCGACATCGGCCACGCCATGACCCCCAAGCTCGCCAGTATCGTCACCCCCCGCGAGACCATAGGTCGCGAAGCCGCCATCATGCTGCTGGCCCGCCTCGGCGGCCAGCCGCTGGCGACCAGGTGCAAGGACATCGGCTTCTCCCTCTATGAGGGGGAAAGCCTCGGCTGATCCCCGGCCATCATGGCGCATTCGACCGCCATGATGGCGCCTTCTCCCCTCTCCCCTCGCCGTCCCCTGGCCTATGCTGGCTCCTCCATCCCCCCTGTCAGGAGCAGACCATGCACCACACCGAACGATTGAAAGCCTGCCTGCAGCGCGTCATCTGCGATCCCGCCTTCCCCCTGGCGGAGCTCGACGCCTGGTTCACCCCCGACTACTGCCAGGAGGTGAACGGCGAGCGGCTCGACTACCCGGCGTTTCACCAGCACATCGCCACACTGCGCCGCCATCTGGCCGGGGCGAGCATCGAGTTTGTCGCCACCCTGGCGCAGGTGGAGCGGGTGCACTCGACCCATGTGGTACGGGCCACCCGCCAGGACGGCGGCACCCTGGTCTGCAAGGTGAGCGGCCTCTTCACCTTTCGCGGCGATCGGATCTGCCATACCGACGAGGTGACCTGTCTGCTGGCAGGCAGCAAGGAGGATGCGGATATCGGCTCGCGGTGCTGACTGCCGGCAACCCGCAGACACCGCCATGGCGGGCAGGAAGGCAGACAATGCGCCCTCAGGCCGCCGGTTCGCGCCGGGCAAGGCGCTGGAGTGCGCGGGACAAGGCGCCGGGATCCTCGTAGCCGAGCCGATCGGCGATCTGGGCAAGCGTGAGCCCCCGGTGCTGCAACTGGCGCGCCCGTCCCAGCACCACCTGCTCCCGCCACTGGCGAAAGCTGCACCCCAGCTGCTGGAGGAAGAGCCGGTTGAGGGTACGCACCGAGGCGCCGCGAGCAGGTCGGCGCGCTCCAGCTCCTGGCCAAGCACCGTCAGATAGGCCCCCTTCACCTCCCCCTCGGCCAGCTCGGGCAGGCGGGCGAAGAGGCCCGCCAGCAGCGTGCTGGCCTGCAGGGGGCCGAAGGCGGTGCGGGCCGACGTCGGCACATAGAGGAGGGAGAGCCGGGAGCGGCGCAGCACGCGAAACTCGTGCTCCCACCCCGCCGGAATAAAGCAGATCTGGCCTGCCATCAGCAGTTCTCCCTCCCCTCGCCCCGTGATGATGCCGCCCCCGTCGTGCAGATAGCAGTATTGGGCATGGGGGTGGCAGTGCAGCGCGGTGAAGTGCCCTTGCGGGTAGGATGGATGCAGACAGGACATGAAGGCTCCAGGGGAGAGGGGCGGCCCCCGACCTTAAGCCAGGGCGAGGCCGGAAGCAAACGGCCCACCCCCTCCGGGGGCGGAAAAACAGCAGGCCACCCGGGGGTGGCCTGTTTAATTTTTCTAAACGATATTTGCTTAGCGTTTAACCAATTCAACCGCTTCCCGGGAGAGGCGGGTCACCTCCTCCCAGTTGCCGCTCTTGACGGCGTCTGCCGGCAGCATCCAGGAGCCGCCGACGGTGGCCACACATTTCAGCGCCAGGTAGTCGGCCACGTTTTTCGGGCCGATGCCGCCGGTGGGGCAGAATTTCACCTGGGGCAGGGGCGCCGCGATGGCGGAGAGTGCATTGGTGCCGCCGTTCGCCTCGGCCGGGAAGAATTTGAGGTGGTCGTAGCCTGCTTCCAGCGCCTGCATCACCTCGGACGGGGTGGCCACCCCCGGGATCAGCGGCGCCGTGCTCTTGGCCGCGTGGGCCAGCAGGGCCGGGGTCATGCCCGAGGAGATGACGAAGCGGGCACCGGCAGCGACGGCGGCATCAAACTGCGCGCAGTTGAGCACGGTACCGGCACCGACCATGGCATCCGGCATCGCCTTGGCGATGAGGGCGATGGCGTCCAGCGCCACCGGGGTGCGCAGGGTGATCTCGAACACCGAGATGCCGCCATCCAGCAGGGCCTTGGCCATCGGCAGGGCCTGCTCCAGGTCGTTGATGACCATCACGGGTACCAGGGGGGAGGCGGCAAACACCTCGGCAGGGGTCACTTTCCAGTTCTGCATAGCTCTTCCTTAGTCAAAGATGGTGGCGCCGAACTCGGCGCTCGATACCGCGCGACGCATCACGCTGAACAGTTCACGGCCCCACCCCTCTTGTTCCAGGGTGAGGTCGATCTCGGCCTGGGTACGGCCACTCAAATCGGTCAGGCAGTCGAGGCGGCCGGACTCGGCATCCACCCGCAGCAGGTCGCCATCGGCGAGCAGGCCGATGGCCCCACCGTGCAGCGCTTCCGGGGTGACGTGGATGGCGGCCGGGATCTTGCCGGAGGCGCCGGAGAGACGGCCGTCGGTGACCAGGGCCACCTTGTGACCCGCCTTCTGCAGGTTGCCAAGCACCGGCATCAGCTTGTGTAGCTCCGGCATGCCGTTGGCGGCCGGGCCGTTGTGGCGCACCACGATGACGGCGTCCTGGTTCAACTCACCGGCCTTGTAGGCCGCCTCCACCGCATGCTGGGAGGAGAAGACCCGGGCCGGGGCCTCGATGACCCGATACTCGGGCGCGACGGCGGAAACCTTGACCACGGCGCGGCCCAGGTTGCCCGCCAGCAGCTTGGTGCCGCCGGTGGCCTGGAACTCGCTGCCAGAGGGGGAGAGCACGCTCGGATCCGCGCTCTCGCCCACTGGTTGCCACACCAGCTTGCCATCCACCAGTGCCGGACGGCTGAGGTAGTCCTGCATCTCGCCGAAGACCGGGGTGGCATCCATGTGGATCAGCCCCTCTTCGGCCAGACGACGCATCAGGCCGGGCACGCCCCCCGCCTGTTCGAAGGCGTTGACGTCCGCCGGGCCGTTCGGGTACATGCGCACCAGGAGCGGCACCACGTCGGAGAGATCGCTCAGGTCGTCCCAGGTCAGCTCCAGCCCGGCGGCGCGGGCCAGCGCCACCATGTGGATGCTGTGGTTGGTGCTGCCGCCGGAGGCAAGCAGGGCCACCAGGCCGTTGACCAGAGCGCGCTCGTCGATCACCGCACTCAGGGGGCGATAGGCCGGAGAGCCCGGGATCATGGCGCTGATGCGGCGGGCCGCTTCTTCGGTGAGGGCGTGGCGCAGCTCGCTGTGCGGATGCACGAAGGCGGAGCCCGGCAGCATCAGGCCCATGGCTTCGAACACCAGCTGGTTGGTGTTGGCGGTGCCGTAGAAGGTGCAGGTGCCCGCCGCGTGGTAGGCGCCGCACTCCATCTTGAGCAGGGCGTCGCGGCCCACTTCACCGGCAGCGTACTGCTGGCGCACCTTTATCTTCTCGTCGTTGCTGATGCCGCTCGCCATGGGGCCGGCAGGCACGAAGGCGGTGGGCAGGTGGGCGTGGGAAAGCGCCCCCATGATCTGGCCCGGTGCAATCTTGTCGCAGATGCCGAGCAGCAGGGTGGCGTCGAAGGTGTTGTGGGAGAGGGAGACCGCGGTGGCCTGGGCGATGAGGTCCCGGGAGAAGAGGGACATGTCCATCCCCGGCTGACCCTGGGTCACGCCGTCGCACATGGCGGGTACGCCGCCGGCAACCTGGGCACTGTGGCCGAGCTCCGCCAGGGCGCCCTTGATGATGTCCGGATAACCCTGATAGGGCTGATGGGCACTCAGCATGTCGTTGTAGGCGGTGACGATGGCCACGTTGGCGCGGGTCATGTCAAGGATCCGCCCCTTCTCGTCACAGCTCGAGGCGGCCACGGCGTGGGCCAGGTTGCCACAGGAGAGGGAGGCGCGGGTCTTGCCCTGATCGGCCTGGCGCTGGATGCGGGCCAGGAAGCGGGCACGGCGGGCGGTGCTGCGCTCGCGGATGCGGTTGGTCACCTGGGTGATCACGGGATGGGTCATAGCTTTCTCTCCAACTCTATATACGGGCGCGGTCGGCCGCAGCCGGGCGCGCGACATGGCTCATTGCGCCTGCGTCAGCGCGGTGACGGCACGGTCGACCACCTGTTCGAAGGTCCCGTCGATATCGATGCGAAACACGCCGGGCTCGCCATCCGGTCGCTCCAGGGTATCAAACTGGCTTTGTACCATGGCTTCGCGCATGAAATGGCCCTGCCGTGCCCGCATCCGTTCGAGAATGAGAGACTGGCTGCCATCCAGAAACAGGAAACTCACCGAGTCGTTACCCTCGCGGATCTGATCGCGGTACTGCTTCTTGAGGGCCGAGCAGACGATGACGCCGAGCTCGTTCTTGCGCTCCAGGCTGTAGGCCGCATCGCGGATCCGCTCCAGCCAGGGGGCCCTGTCTTCGTCGTTGAGCGGGTTGCCCGCCGCCATCTTCTGGATGTTCGCGCGAGGGTGCAGATCATCGCCGTCGATGAACTTGGCCCCCAGGGCATTGGCCACCTTGAGGCCGATGCTGGACTTGCCGCTGCCACACACACCCATCACGATAATGCACTTGCCCGCCATTATTTGACCTCTCTCTCACTTTTCAAAAAACGTTCGCCTGATGGGTTCTAAGCTACCACGTTACCGGTAACATGTTACCGGTAACGTTTCGCAATGTGAAGTGCAGCACAGAAATGTGCAGAACAACAACTAGAACCATTTGAGGACAATTTTATGGACGGAGCAATGAACACACCCGATGTCGCCTATCTGCTCTCGGTAGCGGGCGGAGCCATTGTCATGTTGCTGGTGCTGATCATGCGATTCAAGGTACATGCCTTCGTGGCATTGACCCTGGTCAGCATGCTGACGGCCCTAGCCACCGGGGTCACCTATGACCAGGTGATCCCCACCATGCTGACCGGTTTCGGCGGCACCCTGGCCTCGGTCGCGCTGCTGGTCGGCCTCGGCGCCATGATAGGCCGGATCCTGGAGATGACGGGGGGCGCCAAGGTACTGGCCGATACCCTGATCAACCGCTTCGGCTCCCACCGCGCCCCCTTCGCGCTGGGTGTGGCCTCCCTGCTGTTCGGCTTCCCGATCTTCTTCGACGCCGGCCTCATCGTCATGCTGCCCATCATCTTCAGCGTGGCGAAGCAGTTCGGCGGCTCCGTCCTCAAGTATGCCCTGCCCTCCGCCGGTGCCTTTGCGGTGATGCACGCCTTCCTGCCGCCCCACCCGGGCCCGGTGGCCGCCAGCGAACTGCTGGGTGCCAACATCGGTCTGCTCACCATCGTGGGCCTGCTGGTCGCGCTGCCCACCTGGTATCTGGGTGCCTACCTGTTCGGGCTCTGGTCCGGCAAGAAGTTTGAGCTGCCCCTGCCCCCGAGCTTCACCGCCAGTGCCGAGCAGATCTCCGACAAGGCGCCGAGCTTCGGCCAGGTGATCTCCATCCTGCTGCTGCCGCTGGTGCTCATCTTCATGGATACCGGCCTCAATACCCTGGGCGTCATGGGCGTCATCGACAAGGGTGCGGACTGGGTCAACGTGCTGCGCATGGTCGGCAAGACCCCGGTCGCCCTGCTCATCACTGTGCTGTACGCCCTCTGGATGTTCCGCCAGAGCCAGGGCAAGGTGCAGCTCGAGAAGTTCTGCAACGACGCCCTGGCCCCGGTCTGCGCCGTCATCCTGGTCACCGGTGCCGGCGGCATGTTCGGCGGCGTATTGCGGGCGAGCGGCATCGGCACCGCGCTGGCCGACGTGCTCTCCGATACCGGCATGCCGGTGATCCTGGCGGCCTTCCTAGTGTCCGCCGCGCTGCGGGTTGCCCAGGGTTCCGCCACCGTGGCCCTGACCACCACCGCCGCCCTGATGGCGCCGACCGTGGCCGCCACCACCGGCCTGAGCGAGCTGGACCTGACCTTCATCGTCATCGCCATCGCCGGGGGCGCCACCGTGCTCTCCCACTTCAATGACTCCGGCTTCTGGCTGGTCAGCCGCTTCCTCAACATGGACGAGAAGACCACCCTCAAGACCTGGACCGTGATGGAGACCCTGCTCGGTACCATCGCCTTCCTCATCGTGGCCACGGCCAGCGCCATCCTCTGACGAAAACACATCGGGGCCGCATCCGTCGGCCCCGATGTGATATTGCACCGACTTTTTACGGATTCTTGCTTGGGCCCATCGCCACAGATTGCTAGAATTGCCTATTCTTCGCCCCGAGTGGAACGCTTCATCCCGTGATTTCAGGCTTCTCTATGCATTCATCGGCACATTATCGACAGTTGCTGACCCGCTTACCCCAGATCGCAGTTGCCGCGGATCAGTTCCAGATACTCAGCAGCGCCAAAGACTTCAAGAGCCGGATCCTGTCGCTCATCGCCCATGCGACCCAGCGCATCTATCTGATCGCGCTCTATCTGCAGGATGACGAGGCGGGACGGGAGATCCTCTCCGCCCTCTATGCCGCCAAGCAGCGCAATCCCTCTCTCGACATCAAGGTGTTCGTCGACTTCCACCGCGCCCAGCGCGGCCTGATCGGCAAGGGCAAGCAGGGGGGCAACCACCTGATGTACCAGGCCATGGCCGCCAGCCACCAACACCAGATCGAGATCTACGGCGTGCCGGTCAAGGGCCGCGAGCTGCTCGGGGTGCTGCACCTCAAGGGCTTCATCTTCGACGACACCCTGCTTTACTCCGGCGCCAGCCTCAACGACATCTACCTGCACCAGCAGGAGCGCTACCGCTTCGATCGCTATCACCAGATCCACAGCCCGGCACTGACCCGCAGCATGGTCAACTACGTGGATGACGTCTTCCTCGGCAGCGAGGCCGTCCAGCGGCTGGATCGCACCGGCATCCCCGGCGCCAAGCAGCTCAAGGGACCGATCCGCCGCTTCAAGCAGCGTCTGCGCCTCTGCCAGTACCGCTTCGAGAGCATCCAGCCCAACGATCGGGAGATCGCCGTGACCCCCATGGTGGGCCTGGGCAAGCGGGGCAACCAGCTCAACCGGATGATCCGCAACCTGGTGCGGGCCACCGAGCGGGAGATCTTCATCTGCACCCCCTACTTCAACCCCCCCAAGGAGTTGAACAAGGACGTGGAGGCGCTGCTCAAACGCGGCTGCAAGGTGACCATCGTCGTGGGCGACAAGACCGCCAACGACTTCTTCATCCCCCCGGAGGAGAAGTTCTCCACCATCGGCGGTCTGCCCTATCTCTACGAGACCAACCTGCGCAAGTTTACCGAGCGCAACCAGCACCACATCGACAACGGCCGGCTCAACCTCATGCTCTGGTGCTGCGAGAAGAACTCCTATCACCTCAAGGGGATCTTCGTGGATGAGGAGTGGGCCCTGCTCACCGGCAACAACCTCAATCCCCGAGCCTGGGCGCTGGATCTGGAGAACGGCCTGCTGGTACACGACCAGCACCATCACCTGCGCGAGCAGTTCAGTGCGGAGCGGGAGAACATCCTGGCCCACACCCGCCGCATCAGTCACTTCGACCAGATAGAGCAGATTAAGGATTACCCGGATCAGGTGCGCAAGCTGCTGGCCCGGATCCACAGGGTCAAGGCTCACCTCCTGCTCAAGCGCATCATCTGACCGCCAGGACACCCCGTCAGTGAAAAGGCCTGCCGTTTCCGGCAGGCCTTTTTCATGGATGGCCCTCCCCCCGCTCCCTTGCCCACCAGCCCGGAACGGCACAACGCGGCTTGCATCGAGGCCGCAACAACCCCTATCATCTGGACATATTTACAGTGTTTTCGGGCATCTAATTGATGAAATTGGATAAAATCTCTCTCGACAGCCTCAAGGGTGTCGGCAGCAAGATGCTGGAGAAGCTCGAGCGGCTGGGGCTGGCCACGGTACAGGATCTGCTGTTCCACCTCCCCCTGCGCTACGAGGACCGCACCCAGGTGTGGCCCATCGGCGATCTGCCGCCCGGCCTGCACGGTGCCGTCGAGGGCGAGATCCAGGACACCCAGCTGGTGATGGGGCGCCGCCGCATGCTGGTGTGCCGTATCAGCGACGGCACCGGCAACCTGACCCTGCGCTTCTTCAATTTCACCGCTGCCCAGAAAAACAGTCTGGCTCAGGGCCGCCTTATCCGCTGCTTCGGCGAGACACGTCCCGGAAAGTACGGCCTGGAGATGGCCCACCCCGAGTACAAGCTGCTCGGCGAGGAGCAGGCCGGCCAGACCGAAGAGGCCCTCACCCCCGTCTACCCCACCACAGAGGGGCTGCGCCAGCTCACCCTGCGCAGCCTCACGGATCAGGCCCTGGCCCAGCTCGACCTCTACGGGGTCGAGGAGCTGCTGCCTGCCGGCCTCTATCCCCAGCAGATCGATCTGGCCGCGGCCCTGAAGCTGCTCCATCGCCCGCCTCCCTCGGTGGCGCTGGCCCTGCTCGAGAGCGGCCAGCACCCGGCACAGCAGCGGCTGGTACTGGAAGAGCTGCTGGCCCACAACCTCTCGGTCTTGAAGGTGCGCGCCCAGGCACAGACCCAGCTGGCCCGTGCCCTCAAACCCGCTCCCGAGCTGGTCCGGCAGCTGCTCGGCGCCCTGCCGTTCACCCCCACCGGCGCCCAGAGCCGGGTGGTGGCGGAGATAGCCAGGGATCTGCAACAGAGCCACCCCATGATGCGGCTGGTCCAGGGGGACGTGGGCTCAGGTAAAACGCTGGTCGCGGCACTGGCCGCCCTGCAGGCCATCGGCAACGGCTGTCAGGTGGGGCTGATGGCGCCGACCGAGCTGCTGGCCGAACAGCACGCCATCAACTTCGCCAAGTGGCTGGAACCGCTCGGCATCGGGGTCGGCTGGCTGGCGGGCAAGCAGAAGGGCAAGGCACGAGAAGAAGCGCTGGCCGCCATCGCCGACGGCAGCGTCAAGATGGTGGTGGGTACCCACGCCATCTTCCAGGAGCAGGTGGTATTCCAGCGCCTCGCCCTGGTCATCATCGACGAACAGCACAGATTCGGCGTACACCAACGGCTTGCCCTGCGGGAGAAAGGAGAGCGGGAGGGGGTACATCCCCACCAGCTCATCATGACCGCCACCCCCATCCCCCGCACCCTGGCGATGACCGCCTATGCCGACCTCGATACCTCCATCATCGACGAGCTGCCACCGGGCCGCACCCCCATCACCACGGTGGCGCTGCCGGACAGTCGCCGCCAGGACGTGATCGAACGGGTCAGACTTGCCTGTGAGGAGGGCAAGCAGGCCTACTGGGTCTGCACCCTGATCGAGGAGTCGGAGGTGCTGGAGTGCCAGGCCGCCGAGGACACCGCCGCAGAGCTGCAGAACCTGCTGCCCGGCCTGCATATCGGGCTGGTACACGGCCGGATGCGACCGGTCGAGAAACAGCGGGTGATGGAGGAGTTCAAGGCAGGCATACTGCAACTGCTGGTCGCCACCACCGTCATCGAGGTGGGGGTGGACGTGCCCAACGCCAGCCTGATGATCATCGAAAACCCGGAGCGACTGGGGCTGGCGCAACTGCACCAGCTGCGTGGCCGGGTCGGGCGCGGCTCGGTGGCCTCCCACTGCGTGCTGCTCTATCATGCCCCCTTGTCCAAGACGGCCCAGAGCCGGCTCGGGGTGCTGCGGGAGACCAATGACGGCTTTATCATCGCCCAGCGGGATCTGGAGCTGCGCGGCCCGGGCGAGCTGCTCGGCACCCGCCAGACCGGCCTGGCTGACCTCAAGATCGCCGATCTGGTACGCGACCAATCGCTCATCCCGCAGGTGCAGAAGATGGCGCGCTTCCTGATGGACCGCCACCCAGATCATGTCGAACCCTTGATACGACGCTGGCTCGGCCTGCGGGATCACTACTCCAATGCCTGACCAAGGCAGAGGCAAAAGATGGGCGCATTGCCTGCTGGATAGACACCCGAGCCATGACGAGCCCTTGATACGGCGCTGGCTCGGCCTGCGGGATCACTACGCCACTGCTTGACCAAACAACAGAAACAGGAGGAAAGCACTGATGAATTCCTGGCTGCGCGGCCTGCTCTACACCCTTGCCTTCCTGTTGCTCTTTGTCTGGGTCGGGCTCGGCCTGTTCGACGCCGAGCGGGCCAAGGGGCCCATCGCCGGCTGGCTCAGCCAGCAGACCGGCGTACCCGTCACCATAGGCCGACTGGTGTTCAACCCGCTTCACCCTTACACCCTGCTGGCGGAACAGGTGCGCTATGGGGATGCGGTACAGCTGGAAAAACTCTATCTGGAGATCGAGCACATCGACTGGTTTAACCGGGATGTGCGCATCGCCCACCTAGACCTCATCCGTCCCGTCATCAAGCTGCCGCTCCCCAACCAGCTGCCAAGCCTGCCGGTTCACTCCCTCACCATCAGCGACAGCACCATCGACAACCTGAGCCTGCAGAGCGAGGCCCTGACCCTGCGCGGCCTCAGTGCGTCCTTGAGTGACTGGGAACTGATCGACCCGAGACGCCAGCCCCAGGCCAACCTCACCCTGGGCATCAACCAGCTGGAGACCCCCATGTTCACCCTGGCCCGTCTCAGCCTAAAGGGGCGGCTGGAGGGGCAGGTGCTCAGTACCGACAGACTGACCACCAACTTGTTCGACGGCCTGCTCGAGACCGGCATGGTGCTGAACTGGCCAGAGCGCAGCCTGCAACTGCACGATCTCAAGGCCCGCGCCATGCGACTCGAGCTTGGTGACATTCCCCCTGGCGAGTTCCCCCTGCGCCGCATCACCCTGGACAGGGGTCAGCTTGCCCAGGTGAGCATCAATGCCATCGATCAGGAGCTCTCCCTCAACAACTTCAACGGCCAGCTCACCGCCTTCGACTGGCAGGCGGGCAGCCAGCCCAGCGGCTATCTGGCGGGCACCCTGGGCGACATGGGCCGCGGCCTGTTCCAGCTTGAGGCCATCGAGGGCAAGCTCGCCTTCTCCCCCCGGCAGCTGGATGCCGAGCTGCGGGGCAAGGCATACGAAGGGGAGTTCAACGTCGAGCTGGCCCTCGACACCCAGCAGCAGAAGCTCATCCTGAAGGATCTGGCCCTGAGCGGCATGGATATCAGCTTGCCCCAGGGGTGGTGGCAGGATTGGCAGGGCTGGCGCCCGCAACAGATCGACATCCGCAAACTGGCCTTCGACAAGCTCAAGGTGCTCTCTTTCGACGACACCCTGCCCCTCTCCCTGACCGGCTGGCAACTCTACCTGAACGATCTCGCCCTGCGGGGCAACCAGCTAGGCACCTTGCTGGGGCGTGCCCGCATCGAGAGCAAGTGGTTCGAGCTGGTGTGGGACGGTCTCAGTGCTCGCAACGGCACCCTGGATGGCGAGCTGACCCCCAGCTCCTGGCAGCTCAACACCCTCGCCACCTCCCTGCCCGACGAGGGCTCCCTCAACCTGAGCGGCCAGTGGGGCAGGACGCCCGGGCAGGAGAGCCGCCTGCAGTTGCAGGGCAAGCAGCTGGATCTGGAGCAGTGGGGCAAGTTACTGCACTCCCCCGTCTCCTTCGCGGGCAAGGTGGATCTGGCGGCAGATCTGCAGGCCGACCTCAACGGGCAGCCCGGCGAGCAGACGGCCAACTGGCGCCGGACCCTTCAGGGCAGCCTGAGCCTGGAGAGCAAGGATCCCTTCTGGGACAAGGTCGGCATCGACCCCCTGCTGGATGACTGGTTCAGGGAGCAGACCCCCCCCGATCTGACACCGCAGACGCTGTGGCAGGCGATGCAACGCGGAGACACCCCCTTCTATCAGATCAGGCTGGATGCCAGGGCGGAGCAGGGCAAGGTGCGGATCGAGCAAGGCGGTGCCTCCACCATCACCCACCTGCTGGCACTGCAAGGGGGTGTCGACCTGGCCGCAGACCAGTGGCAGCTCGACCTCGGGGTCCTGAACAAGGGACGCTGCGCCGAGCTGCTCGCCCGCTGGCGCGGCCCCCTCAATGCGCCCGACCTGGGCTGGAGTTTCCCCACGGGACAGGACGCCTGTGGCTGGGAGGCGGGTGTGCGCTACCCCGCCCAGGGACGAAGCGGCCCGCTCTGGCGCCCACGGCCACCCGCCGCCCAATAACGAACAAGGCCTCGCGAAGAGGCCTTGTTGCTGTGAACATCAGGGATCAGCGTGCGCCGCGCTTGATGGGCAGCACCACGTACTGACCGACAAACTCCACCGCCAGCTTGCGGCCACTGAACAACTGCACCCGCAGGCTGAACTTGGCGGATTCTCCGCCCCTCAGCGGCTCGAGCACGGCGGGCATGCCCTCCCGGGCCACCCGCGCCTCCGGCTCTTCGCTCACCGGCCGGTAATACTTGATGTTGCCCTCGGCCAGCACGGTATCCCCTCCCAGCCCTGCCTCCTTGAGCTGCAACCAGATGAGACCCCAGCCCGCCAGCACGCACTGGCTGTAGATGCTGCCGGCGAACATGGTGTCGCGGACGTTGAGATTGGCCGCCAGGTTGGCCTTGAGGTGGAAGGTCTGGCCATCGTAGTGGGTGATGTGCACCCCCATCTTCTCGCTGATGGGAATACCCCGCGACCAGCGGGTGGTGAGATCCTGGCACCACTCCGGACGGTACTGGATGGTCTGCATGGGACTCAGGGACTTGATCATCTGGCGGTGAGGGATGCGGCCGAAGGAGACGGGGCCTTCCCCTACCTCGAGGAAGCCGCAGCGGCGATAGAACTCCACTGCCTCCTGGCGGGCGTTCATCACCAGCCGTTTCACCTTCTCGTCGCGGGCAAGCTGCTCGAGATCTTCCACCATGCGGGCGCCCAGCCCCTGGCCGCGAAATTCGGGTCGCAGCGCCATAAAGCGGATCTGGGCTTCATCGCCGCCCACAAAGAGGCGACCCACGGCGATGGGCGTTCCGTCGGGTGAGAGCATCAGCCGGTGAATGGCGACGGTATCGTACTCGTCACGCTCGGAGCCAAGGGGCAGATTGAAGGGTTTGCGCAGCAGTTCCCAGCGCAACTGATAGTAAGCATCCAGCTCCGCTGGTGTTTCTGGGGTGACTACCCGGTACATAAAGCGATCCTTGAGTGTGCGCCGACTGGCAGATGGAAGGACTGACGCAACCATTTCTCCCGGCGCAGCCTGTAGTAGGTATCCAGCTCGGCTGCCGTTTGGGGGGTGACCACCCGGTACATAACAACATCCTTGAGTTACACTGGTCGAAAGCCATCTTGCCGTGCAAATTCATGGACTTCAATCTGCAAGCGTACCAAGCCGATCACTTATTGCACCTCAGCGCCAAACCCGAACGCCGCGTTTCGGTGCTTGAAAATGCCCGTCATCGCTGGCTGGAAATGGACGGCGTGGTGCAATCCGCTATGAGCCTCCACCAACCGGCCCGCCTCTGTCTGCCTCATCAACGGAGCATCGCGGAGCAGTTGCCAAAGCAGGCAAGCAGGATCCTGGAGCTGGGGTTGGGCGGAGGGGATCTCACCCGTCACCTGGCGGCACGCTGGCCCGATGCCCACCACGACTGCGTGGATCTGGATGCCGAGATCCTCACCCTGTTCCAGCAGTTCTTCCTCCCCTCGTCAGGGGGCTCGCCTCGGCTGCATCACGCCGATGCGCTGCACTTCCTGCACCAGCGCCAGGAGAGCTACGATCTGGTGCTGCTGGACTTGTTCAGCCAGGACGGCAACCCCCTGCTGCTGTTCCAGGCCCCGCTCTATCAGGCGCTGGCCAGCCGCCTGAGCGGCACCCTCATCATCAATCTGCTGCCCCGCACCCGGCTCGAACAGGCACAGGCTCTACGATTGGCAGAGGAGTGGATAGGCCCGACCCACGTCCACGACGTGCCCGGCTACCGCAACGTCATCCTGCACGCGACCCGTCAGCTTAGCCTAGGCGGGCGAGCACCGGCAGGGTGAAGAACCTGCGAAGTGTGCAGGCATCGCGTCCTGCCCTCCGGTGAATCCTGACCTGCCTGCCACCCTTATACCTGCAGCCAGAAGGTGACGGGGCCGTCGTTGAGCAGCCTGACCTTCATGTCGGCGGCGAAGCGGCCGGTTTCGGTCGGCACGCCGCTCTCCCTGGCGCGGGCCACGAAGTACTCATAGAGTCGCTCGGCATCTGCGGGATGGGCGCCACCGGAGAAGCTGGGTCTCATCCCCTTGCCGGTATCCGCCGCCAGGGTGAACTGGGAGACCACCAGCAGGCTGCCACCCACCTGACTCACGTTGAGGTTCATCTTGCCGTTCTCGTCAGAGAAGATGCGATAGCCGCTCACCTTGTGCAGCAGCTTGTCCGCCTTGGCCTCGTCATCCCCCTGCTCCACCCCGAGCAGCACCAGCAACCCCTGGCCGATGGCCCCAGTCACCTCTCCCTCTACCGTTACGCTGGCCTCGCTGACCCGCTGAATCAGTGCAATCACATCCCTCTCCTCTCAAAACAGCACGACCGCCCATCCTGCGGGATGAGCGGTCGTCGATGCTACCAATAAATGCCCTGCCCGGGCTAACGTCTTTGTGTCGGGATCCGGTGTGATGGCCGACCGGCGTCAGGCCAGCTCCTCTGCACCGGGCTTCTCGTACTCCCCGAGACAGGCGGTGGTCTCGGCCCCCAGCAACACCACCAGCCAGCTCAGATACACCCAGACGAACAGGATGGGAATGGTCGCCAGGGCGCCATAGATGGCCTGGTAGGAGGGGAAGTTGGTGATGTAGATGGCAAAGCCGCGCTTGGCCAGCTCGAACAGGGTGGCCGCCACCAGGGCACCGATGAAGGCGTGGGTCAGCCGCACGCGGCAGTTGGGCACCACGGTATAGATCAGCAGGAAGGTGAGCACGGAGAAGAGGAACGGCAGGCTGCGCAGCAGCAGATAGCCGATACCGAACAGGCTGTCAGCCGCGAACAACTTGAGCGAGAGAATGTAGGAGGAGATGGCGATGCTGGCCCCGATGAGCACGGGGCCCAGGGTCAGGATCATCCAGTACATGGCGAATGCCTGGGCCAAGGGCCGGCTTCGGGTGGATCGCCAGATGTAGTTGAGGTTCTTGTCGATGGCCGAGATGAGCATCAGGGCCACCACGATCAGGGCACCGATACCGACGGCCGTGGTGTTGGTGGCGTTGGCCACGAAGCCGTCGATGTACTCCTTGAGCATCTCGCCGGCGGTGGGGACGAAGTTGTGATAGACGAACTGCTCCATCGCCTGCTTCAGGCTCTGGAACACCGGAAAGGCCGACATCATGCCGAACACCACGGCGATCATGGGCACCAGGGAGAGCAGGGTGACATAGGCCAGGTAACCGGCGGTCACCGTCAATCTGTCCTGCTGGAAGCGGCCCCAGACAAACTGGGCGAAGTGGGCACCATCGTGGCGCAAGAAGGAGAGTGCATGGGCCAGACGGCCGCGGATCTGCTGCTGCATCTTGTTTCTCGTAAGCGTGATCATGCAGACATTGTGTCAGATAGGGTGGTCATTTGGCCACCCGCAGACCGGCCGGATGCGCCTCCATCGAACTAATACCAATCGGATTAAACATTAGGTCAGTTTTATCCAATCTCGGCTACAAAGTGACATCACCCGCTCCACATCGGCA
>NZ_JAPDBZ010000062.1:0-23074 GCF_027705505.1 Aeromonas sp. QDB56 | reverse complement strand
GAGAAGGATTCGAACCTTCGAAGGCAGAGCCGTCAGATTTACAGTCTGATCCCTTTGGCCGCTCGGGAACCCCTCCAGTTGCATAAATGCCACAACGGTAATTCTGCTTGCACCCGTTGTTTTTGTCGCTTTTGCTGGGCAAATAGACGACAGACATCCAAGCGTCGCGCATTTTATGGTAAGGATTTTGGGGATGCAACCATTGCACCTTGCAAAATGTGCATTTATGCCGGGATCCAGGCAAAAAAACGCTCCTTCTCCGTCCCGACCGGACGCGTCCCTTGTCGCTCCCGATCCCTTGGTGTATGGTCGCCCTGCCCAAGAAACAGTGATGACACCATGACGACAGAGCATAACCCCTATTTGCAATTCACCCGCGAACAATGGGCGTTATTGCGCGATGCGGTCCCCCTGACCCTGACCGAGCACGATCTGCAGACCCTGCGCGGGATCAACGAGAAGGTGTCATTGCGGGAAGTGGAAGAGATCTATCTGCCCCTCTCCCGTCTCCTCAATCTCTACGTCAAGGCCAAACAGCGCCGCAGCCGGGTGCTGGAGCAGTTTCTCGGTCAGTCCCGCGGCAAGGGCACCTATATCATCAGCATCGCCGGCAGCGTGGCGGGGGGAAAGAGCACCACGGCCCGTATCCTTCAGGCACTGCTGGAGCGCTGGCCGGAGCACCCCAGGGTGGAGCTGGTCACCACCGACGGCTTCCTGTTTCCCAACAAGGAGCTGGAAGCCCGTGGCCTGATGCGCCGCAAGGGGTTCCCCGAGTCTTATGACATCCGCCATCTGGTGGAGTTTGTCGCCAATATCCGCGCCGGCCACGAGAAGGTCGAGGCCCCCGTTTACTCCCACCTCATCTATGACATCCTGCCCGACGAGAAGAAGGTGGTGGAGCAGCCGGACATCCTGATCCTGGAAGGGCTCAATGTGCTGCAAAGCGGCATGGACTATCCCCAGGACCCTCATCGCGTGTTCGTGTCGGACTTCGTCGACTTTTCCATCTATGTGGATGCCGATGCCGAGCTGCTGCGCACCTGGTACATCGATCGTTTTCTCAAATTCCGCAGCGGCGCCTTCTCGGATCCCGACTCCTATTTCCACCACTACGCCAAGCTGGCCGAGAGCGAGGCGACCGAGATCGCCAACAACATCTGGCAGGATATCAACTACCTGAACCTGCAAGAGAACATCTTGCCGACCCGGGAGCGGGCCAACCTCATCCTCACCAAGGGCAACGAGCACGCCATCGAGCAGATCAAGCTGCGCAAGTGACCACTGTCGCAGTGCATACATGAAAGAGGGGGCCCGCAGGCCCCCTCTTTCATTCAGTCCTCATGAGCGTACGAGGTCAGTCACCCCGCCGCAGGGAGAGTTCCCCTCCCAGATAGAGCTTGAGCCCCTCTTCCGTCTCCAGACGCAGGGCTCCGCGTTCGTCGATCCCCCGGGCAATCCCGCGGATCACCTGCTCTCCCATCAGCAGCTTCACCGGCTGGCCGGCGAAGTGGTCAAGCCGGTTCCAGCTCTCGACGAAACTCGCCAGTCCCGTCTGTTCGAAGGTCTGCATGGCCTGCTGCAGGTGCAGCAGCACGCAGGCGGCCAGCTCGTTGCGATCCACCAGCTCGGGCTGGATATGGCGCAGCTCGGACCAGGCCTGATCGATCTTCTCCCCCTCCCGACTCGGCATCGCCAGATTGAGGCCGACCCCGATCACCAGATGGCAGCTGGCACCCGCACTGCCGCTCATCTCCACCAGGATGCCCGCCAGCTTGCGGCCCTGGTAATAGAGGTCGTTCGGCCACTTGAGCTCCACCCCGGGATAACCGAGGGACTCCAGCGCCTCTACCACCGCCACGCCGACCGCGAGACTCAGTCCCATGGCGGCCGCCATGCCCTGCTCAAGCCGCCAGTACATGCTCAGGATCAGCTGGCAACCGAAGGGAGAAACCCAGGGTTTGCCACGACGTCCCCGCCCGGCGGTCTGGCACTCGGCCAGACAGCTTTCCCCGGAGCTCAGGGTGTTGACCCGCTCCAGCAGGTACTGGTTGGTGGAGTCGATGACAGGGAAGCAGTGCACCGGTGCCATCGGTGCCTCTGCCTGCAGCCACCCCTCGTCATAGAGGGCCATGGGCACCGCCAGCCGATAGCCCTTGCCGGTCAAGCTGAAGAGATCCAGCCCCAGATCCTTGAGCGCGGCCATGTGCTTGCTCACCGCCGCCCGGCTGATGCCAAGGCGCTCGCCCAGCTGCTCGCCGGAATGAAACTGGCCGTCGCTGAGCAGGGTGATCAGGGTCTGTCTGACGGGGGTCAGGGTCATGCCAGTACCTCGTCGAGCCAGGTTTCACCGCTGCGCCCCATGAAGCGCACCTCGTGTTCCAACACCACACCGAACTGGTGCTCCACGCTGTCGCGGACATGGGCCGCCAGCGCGATGAGCTCCATGGCGCTGGCGCCCCCCAGATTGACCAGCACCAGCGCCTGCTCCTGATGCACGGCGGCACGACCGATGGCAAACCCCTTGAGACCGCACTGATCGATGAGCCAGCCAGCAGCCAGCTTTGCCTGCCCTTCTGCCGCGGGGTAGCAGGGCATCTGCGGGTATTGCTGTTTCAGGGTCTCAGCAAGGGCAGCGGGCACCACAGGATTTTTGAAGAAACTGCCCGCGTTGCCCAGCACCGCCGGATCCGGCAGCTTGGCCATGCGGGTGGCACAGACGGTGTCGAAAATGGCCTGTGGCGAAGGGGCATCCCCCAGCGCCGCCAGCGGGCCATAGCCGGCGACCGGGCGCCATGCCTTGGGCAGGCGCAGACCGACGGCGATGATGAAGTGGGAGTCCTGATAGTCGTACTTGAAGATGCTGTCACGGTAACCGAACCGGCAGTCGGCCGCCGCGATGCGCTCAACCTCGCCACTCTGCCAGTTGAACGCCTCCACGTAGGCACAGACGCTGGCCAGCTCGACCCCGTAGGCACCGATGTTCTGTACCGGGGCCGCCCCGACCGTCCCGGGAATGAGTGCCAGATTCTCCAGCCCGTGCCAGCCCTGTTGCAGGGCGTGACATACCAGCTCGTGCCAGTTTTCACCTGCCGCCACGTGCAGCAGCCAGTGCTCGGACTCCTCGTGCAGCGTGATCCCTTTCAGGCCGTTGTGGACCACCAGACCGGCAAAGTCATCGCAGAACAGGATGTTGCTTCCTCCTCCCAGCACCAGGCGCGGCAAGATGGCCAACTCCGGGTTGGTCCGCAGTTGCGCGAGATCATCCGGCCGGGTCACATCGGCCAGCCAGAGGCAGTGTGCGTCCAGGCCCAGAGTATTGAGGGTCGACAGGGAGGCGTGGGGGGTGAGTTTCATCTGTGTGTTCCGACAAGGACAAGGGCGCAGTTTACCCCAGATCCCCCGGGACAAAAAACCCGGACACTTTTCGGACTCAGGGCTCTGGAGTAGAGTAACCCCTTCATCCCGCTGAGGAAGCATGCATGAACAATCAATTCGCCGTCATCGGCCTGGGCCTGTTTGGCAGCGCCTTGTGCGAAGAGTTGCAGCGCCAGAATGCCGAGGTACTGGCCATCGACATCGACGAGAGCAAGACCCGCCAGATAGCCACCCTCTGCAACCACGTCATCGTGGCCGATGCCACCGACGAGGCCACGGTCGCCGAACTGGGCCTGGCGAATTTCGACATCGTCTTTGTCGCCATCGGCGACAACCTGGAGACCAGCATCCTGACCACGCTGGTGCTGAAAGAGGCGGGCGTGAAGAAGGTCTGGGTCAAGGCCCGCGACAAGTTCCACGCCAAGATCCTGCAGAAGGTAGGCGCGGACAAGGTGATCAACCCGGAGTGGGACATGGGCCGCCGGGTGGCCCAGAGCATGCTGGACAACCGGCTGTTCGACTACCTGGAGCTGGGTCACGACATGGTGCTGACCGAGTTCGTGATCGGCTTGCAGCAAAACACCCGCACCCTGGCCGACTTGCGCCTGCTGCAGCAAAGCGATTTCCAGCTGTTGGCCATCAAGCGAGGTGAGGTGCTGCACAACGTCCTGACCGGCAAGATGGAGCTGCAACTCGGTGACATCCTGATCCTGGCCGGCAACAAGCACGCCATCGATCACTGGCTCGACACCCTATGATCAACTGGCGCAGCAACTACGCCTTCACCCTGCATCGGGAAGACAACTCCCGCTGGAGCGAGGCCAAGCTCATCCTGGGCAGTTTCCTCATCATCCTGCTGGTTGGCACCCTGTTTCTGGTCCAGCCCTCCAGCCACAAGGGTGAGGTCACCGTCATCAACGCCCTGTTCACCGCCACCTCCGCCATCAGCGTGACCGGCCTCGGGGTGGTGGATACCGGTACCGCCTTCACCCTGCAGGGGCAGATCATCCTGTTGATATTGATGGAGATTGGTGGTCTCGGCCAGATGACCATGACACTGCTGCTCATCGCCATGTTCAGCAAGCGGGTCGGGCTGCGCCAGCAGGTGCTGGCCAAGGAGGCACTGGGCCAGGAGGGATCCGTCAACATCGTCCAGCTGGTGAAACGCATCGTCCTGTTCGCCCTGATTGCCCAGCTGATCGGCACCGCCATCATGGCCATTCGCTGGGTGCCCGACATGGGCTGGGGTCACGGCCTCTACGTCAGCTTCTTCCACGCGGTGTCGGCTTTCAACAACGCCGGCTTCTCGCTGTTTGCCAACAACCTCATGGACTACCGGGATGACCCCATCATCAGCCTGACCATACCGGCCCTGCTGATCCTGGGGGGGGTAGGCTTCACCGTCATCGTCGACCTGGTGCGCAACCGCCGCTGGCGCAAGCTGAAACTGCACAGCAAGCTGATGCTGCTGATGACCCCTGCCCTGCTGCTGCTGGGGACCCTGATGTTCTGGCTGCTGGAGCACAACAACCCGGGCACCCTGGGCAACGCCTCCTTCGGGAGCCAGTGGCTGGCAGCCTTCTTCCAGTCGGCCACCGCGCGCACGGCGGGCTTCAACACGGTGGATATCGACCAGATGGTACCGGCCTCCCTGCTGTTCATGATGATGCTGATGTTCATCGGTGCCGGGGCAACCTCCACCGGGGGCGGTATCAAGGTCACCACCTTTGCCGTCGTTCTGCTGGCGACCCGGGCGTTTCTGACCAAGCGCCCCCATGTCACCGCCTTCGGCCGCACCCTGTCACCCCAGATAGTGACCCGCTCCCTGGCCATCATCATCGTCAGTACCATGGTGCTGATGCTGGCGATGTTCCTGCTGATGCTCACGGAGTCGCAATCATTCGACAAGATCATGTTCGAGACCATCTCGGCCTTTGCCACCGTGGGACTGTCCACCGGTATCACCGCTTCTCTAAGCGAACCGGGCAAACTGATCCTGGTGCTGGTGATGATCTGCGGCCGTCTGGGGCCCCTCACCCTGGCCATCATGCTGGCCCGCCCGGTGGAGACCCGCATCCGTTATCCGGAAGAGAGCGTCTACACGGGGTAAGCCGCTCCATCCATGCAAAGAGGGGCCACTGGCCCCTCTTCTTATTTTTATGTGATCACGGCGCGCACCAGCCTCAGGCAGCCTTGCCCCTGGTCGTCCCCTTACCAGTGCTCTTTCCAGGGCTCTTCCCCACACGAGCACTCTTGCCCGTGCTCGTGCGGGGGCGTGCGGCGGTGGACCCAGTCCGCTTGCGGCGGGCAAAGCGTTGCTTGCTGTCACCGGGCGCCGCCTTGGGCAGCGCGCTGAAGCTGGCGCCGGAATCCTGCCGCGCCCCCTCGATCAGGCCGTTGAGCTGCTCGGTGAGCGGCCCCATGAACTGCTGGTAGCTGCCGTGACGTTCGGCGATCTGACCCAGACTCTGCTCCCACAGTGCCGTCATGTCCGGTGTCGTGGCGGTCGTGGGCAGCGCCTGGACCAGGGCTCGCCCGGTCGGGGTGGCCTTGATGCTCTTGCCCTGGCGCACCAGGAAGCGGCGCTTGAACAGCAGATCGATGATCCCGGCCCGGGTCGCCTCGGTGCCCAGACCGTCGGTCTCCCGCAGGGTCTTGCGGATCTCGGGATCCTGCACATAACGGGCGATGCCAGTCATGGCGGCAAGCAGGGTGGCATCGGTAAACGGCTTGGGGGGCTGGGTCATCTTCTCCAGCAGTTCCCCCCGCTCGCACAGCAGTTCCTCCCCCTCTTTCAGGGCAGGCAGGGTTCCCGCCTCCTCCTCGTCATCCTCTTCCACTCCGAGCAGCGCCTTCCAGCCCGCCTTGAGGATGCGGCGCGCCTTGGCCTGGAACAGCCCTCCGGCGATGCGCAGCAACACCTTGCTGTCGTTGTACTCGAACGGCGGGTAGAACTGCAGCAGATACTGGCGGGCAATCAGGCCGTACAGCTTCGCCTCGTCAGCCCCCAGGCTCGCCTCGTTCCCCCTCTTCTCGGTGGGAATGATGGCGTGGTGGGCATCCACCTTGCTGTCGTTCCACGCCTTGCTGCGGATCCTGCCATCCGCTTCGGCGACCGCCCTGGCCAGCGCAGGGGCCGTGCTGGCGATGGCCTCCCGCACCTGGCCGGCCCGGTTGAAGTGCTCGCTCGGCAGATGGCGGCTGTCGGATCTGGGATAGGTGATGAGCTTGTGCCGCTCGTAGAGGCTCTGGCAGATATCCAGCACCCGCTTGGCATCCATGCCAAAGCGCTTGGCCGCGTCGATCTGCAGGCTGGAGAGGTTGTAGGGGAGCGGCGCCGCCTGCTTGCGCGCCTGCTCCTCCACCGCCTCCACCCGGGCGGGTTGCCCCTGGATCCGCTCCACCACCTTGGCGGCCAGCGCCCGGTTGAGCACCCGTCCCTCCTCATCCTGCCAGGGCAGACATGCCTCCGATGGCAGCCACCTGGCGGTGAAGCGTTCGTTGCCCTGGGTCAGCAGATGGGCCATCACCTCGTAGAACGGCTTGGGAACGAAGGCCTCGATCTCGAGATCCCGGCGCACCACCAGACCGAGCAAGGGGGTCTGTACCCGACCCACCGACAGCAGTTCGCTGCAGCCCCCCTTGCGGCCAAGCAGGGTATAGGCCCGGGTCATGTTGATGCCATAGAGCCAGTCGGCACGGCTACGGGCCAGCGCCGACACCGCCAGCGGCACGAACTCCTTGTTGTCTCTGAGCTTGTCGAGGGCGCGGCGCACGGCGGGGGGATTGAGATCGCTGATGAGGCAGCGCTGCACCGGTTTGGTCTTGGGATAGCCGAGAAAGTCGATCACCTCGTCCACCAGCAGTTGCCCTTCCCTGTCCGGGTCACCGGCGTTGACCACACAGTCCGCCTGCTTGATGAGCCCCTTGATGACGGCCAGCTGGGCCTTGGTCTTGGGTTTGGCCACCAGCTGCCACTGGGTCGGGACAATGGGGAGGGATTCCATGCGCCACTGCTTGTAGGCGGCATCGTAGGCATCGGGCTCGGCCTGCTCCAGCAGGTGGCCGATGCACCAGGTCACCACGTCTCCCTGCGCCGTCTCGATGAAACCCTCCCCCTTCTTGTGAGGTTTGGGGAGGACATCGGCGATGGCGCGGCCAAGGCTGGGTTTCTCGGCGATAAAGAGTCGCATGATGGATACACCTGAATACTGTATATGTGAACAGTATACAATCCTCTCACCGCAAACCCCAAGCCCCGGGGTGGCGTACTGCCTCCTCGCCCCGGCTTGGGCATCGCCCTCACCACAGCACATCCCGCTCCCACTGGATGGGTAAAGTGAGATTTAAATTCAAAAAATCATGACAAAACAAATAACAAAACCAAAAATCAATTATATGTCGAAATTAAAACCATGACCGAGGTCAACCCTTAGAATCCTGAGACTACTACTATATTGGTAATACCCGAATTCGAAGGACACCGTCACCATGCTTGGAAAACTGTTGAGAAAGACCTGGTTCTGGCTTCTGCTGCTCGGGGCCCTGCTGGGGATCGCCGCACTGGGCGTCACCGTCACCGTGCTGCACAAGACCAGCTCCACCGAGTTCTGCGTCTCCTGCCACTCCATGCAGACCCCGCTCGCCGAATATCAGGGCAGCGTCCACTTCCAGAACGTGAAGGGGATCCGCGCCGAGTGCGCCGACTGCCACATCCCCAGTGAACCCGCCGCCTATCTCTGGACCAAGATCCGCGCCGTGAAGGACATCTATCACGAAGCGATCGGCACCCTCGACACCCCGGAGAAATACGAGGCCCACAAGCTGCGCATGGCCCAGACCGTGTGGGATCAGCTCAAGGCCAATGACTCCGCCACCTGTCGCAGTTGCCACAGCTACGCCGCCATGGACATCCTGGCCCAGCGCCCCAATGCCCGCGCCGAGCACCCGGTCGCCATCAAGGAGGGTCAGACCTGCATCGACTGCCACCGCGGCGTTGCCCACATCATGCCGGACATGAGCGGCCTGGCCGCCGCCGGTGCCAGCGAACTGGCCGCCGCCGCGGCCCAGACCCCGACCACCGTCACCACCCGCTATGCCATCGCCACCACCCCGCTCTATCTGGATGCCGGCGCCAAGACTGACGAAGGCACCCTGATGCCCTCCACCCAGGTGGAAGTGCTGGCCAACGACAACGGCCGCGCCCAGGTGCGCATCGACGGCTGGCAGCAGGACGGGGTGAGCGAGGTGTTCTACGCCGCCCCCGGCAAACGGATCCTGAGCGTGCTGGTCGGCGAAGCCGCCAGAAAAGCCCTCGTGACCGGCAAGAGCGAGACCGACAGCGCCACCAACCTCACCTGGCATCAGGTCAGCCTGACCGCCTGGGTCGATCAGAGCCAGCTCATCGGCGACCAGGGCAAGCTGTGGCAATACGCCTCCACCCTGATGTCCAACAACTGCACCGGCTGTCACGGCCTCACCGCGCTGGATCACTTCAACGCCAACCAGTGGATCGGCGTCATCAAGGGGATGGAGTCCCGTACCTCCCTCACCCCGGAGCAGGCGCGCATGCTCACCCAATACGTGCAGAAACACGCCAGCGACATGAGCGCGGCCCATTAAGGCAGGAACAGAGGACTCTCCCATGACTTTTTTCAATGACCAACAGACCAACCTCTCCCGCCGTACTCTGCTCAAGGGGCTGGGGGCCTGTGCCGCCTTGCCCCTGCTGGCCGGTATCTTCCCGAAAAGCGCCCTGGCCAAGGCCGTCAGCACGGCCCTTGAGCAGTTCCCCACCCTGGTGCCCGCCCAGAAGGGCATCCTGACCGGCGCCCACTGGGGAGCCTTCGAGGCCATCGTCTCCGAGGGCCGCATGGTGCGGGTCCAGCCGGTGGCCGATGACCCAGCGCCGAATGACCTCATCGACATGGCGCCGTTCCAGGTCCACGCCAAGAACCGCATCAAGTACCCCATGGTGCGCAAAAGCTGGCTG
Source organism: Aeromonas sp. QDB56 (assembly GCF_027705505.1). Classification (NCBI taxonomy): domain Bacteria; kingdom Pseudomonadati; phylum Pseudomonadota; class Gammaproteobacteria; order Aeromonadales; family Aeromonadaceae; genus Aeromonas; species Aeromonas sp. QDB56. Next base: position 13,707 of record NZ_JAPDBZ010000062.1, on the reverse strand, counting down.
GAGCACGGCCCGGGCGCCAGACCGGAGTTGCGCGGTGCCGACGAGTGGGTACGGGTGAGCTGGGAAAAGGCCATCGACTTGGTGGCCGGCGAGATCCAGCGCGTTCAGTCTGATTTCGGCCCGCAGGCGATCCACGCCGGTTCCTACGGCTGGAAGAGTGTCGGCATGTTCCACAACAGCCGCACCCTGCTGCACCGCCTGATGAACCTCTCCGGCGGCTTCACCGGTTATGCCGGTGACTACTCCACCGGCGCGGCTCAGGTGATCATGTCCCACGTGATGGGCTCCATCGAGGTGTACGAACAGCAGACCGCCTGGCCCAACGTGGTGGAAAACGCAGAACTGGTGGTGCTGTGGGGGGTCAATGCTCAGGTGACCCTGAAGAACAGCTGGAACATACCGGATCATGAAGGTCAAGCGGGCTTCAAGGCGCTGAAAGAGAAAGGCACCCGCGTCATCAGCATCGATCCGGTCTACAACGAGACCGCCAAGCTGGTCGGCGCCGAGTGGATTGCCCCGAACGCCTACACCGACGTGGCCATGATGCTGGGGGTGGCCCACACCCTCTACAGCGAGAAGAAGCACGATCAGGCCTTCCTCGATCGCTACACCGTCGGCTTCGACACCTTCCTCGCCTACCTGCTCGGCAAGGAGGACGGCCAGCCCAAGAGCGCCGAGTGGGCGAGCAGCGTCTGCGGCGTCGATGCCAAGGTGATCCGCCAGCTGGCCCTCGACATGGCCGCCAAGCGCACCATGATCATGGCCGGTTGGGGCATGCAGCGTCAGCACCACGGGGAGCAGCCCAACTGGATGCTGGTCACTCTGGCTGCCATGCTGGGCCAGATCGGCCTGCCGGGGGGCGGCTACGGCTTCAGCTACCACTACTCCTCCGGTGGCAGCCCCACCGCCAAGGGCGGCATTCTGGCGGGGATCTCCGCCGGCAACGCACCGAAGAACAGCCCGGCACCGATCCCGGTGGCGCGCATCGCCGACTGCCTCGCCAATCCGGGCAAGACCATCGACTTCAACGGCCGCAAGGTGACCTATCCGGACATCAAGCTGGTCTACGTGGCGGGGGGCAACCCCTTCCACCACCATCAGGACACCAACAACCTGGTCAAGGCGTGGCGCAAGCCGCAGACCGTGATCGTCCACGAGCCCTACTGGACGGCGACTGCCAAACACGCCGACATCGTGCTGCCGGTCACCACCAGCTACGAGCGCAACGACCTGGAGATGGGGGGCGACTACTCCCAGCGCTATGTGTTCCCGATGCACCAGTGCGTGCCGCCCCAGTTTGAAGCCCGCAACGACTTCGACATCTTCAGCGCCATCGCCGCCAAGCTGGGCGTGCAGGAGCAGTACACCGAAGGGAAGGACGAGATGCTGTGGCTCAAGCAGATGTACGACGGCATGGCGGCGCAGGCCCGTGGCGCACGTGTGGCGCTGCCGCCGTTCAACATGTTCTGGGAGGCCAACAACTACATCCGCTTCCCGATCCCGGAGGCCAACCGCCAGTGGATCCGTCACGCCGATTTTCGCGAGAACCCGCTGCTCAACCCGCTCGGTACCCCGTCCGGCAAGATCGAGATCTTCTCCAACACGGTGGCGGGGATGGGTTATGCCGACTGCGCCGGTCATCCCAAGTGGTATGAGCCCAAGGAGTGGGTGAAGAGCGAGGTGGCGGCGCGCTATCCGCTGTCGCTCAACACCTCCCACCCGACCCAGCGGTTGCACTCCCAGCTCGACAACACCCCGCTGCGGGGCAAGTTCGCCATCGCCGATCGGGAGGCCATCCTGATCCATCCGGACGACGCCAAGGCGCGCGGCATCCAGGATGGCGATCTGGTGCGGGCCTTCAACGAGCGCGGCCAGATCCTGGTGGGGGCCCTGATCTCCGCCGATATCCGGCCCGGGGTAGTGCGGGTGTGTGAAGGGGCCTGGTACGATCCGGCCAAGCCGGGCGAAGCGGGCAGCATCTGCAAGAACGGCAACGTCAACTGCCTCACCTTCGACGAGGGCTCGTCCAGTCTGGCCCAGGGCAACTGCGGCCACATGGCCCAATTGCAGATAGAGAAGTATATCGGGCCAGTGCTCGCCAACACGGCGCACGAGGTACCGGCCAACGGCTGAGTAGAGGACTGAGCAACAAAAACGGCGCCATCAAGGCGCCGTTTTCTTATCGCAGTTTGTGGTGTGGTTCAGAATCAGAAGTCACCCTCAACCATATGCTCTTCCGCATACTCCACCCGCCTTGCAGCCAGAGCGCGGACAAGGTGGCTCAGAAGTCTCCTTCCACCATGTACTCTTCGGCACACTCCACCCGCTTTGCAGCCAGAGCGCGGACAAGGTGGCTCAGAAGTCTCCTTCCACCATGTACTCTTCGGCACACTCCACCCGCCTTGCAGCCAGAGCGCGGACAAGGTGGCTCAGAAGTCTCCTTCCACCATGTACTCTTCGGCACACTCCACCCGCCTTGCAGCCAGGGTGCTGGCAAGGGGGATCAGAAGTCGCCCTCAACCATATATTCTTCCGCACACTCGACCAGCTGGGGCCAGAGATCTTCCGGCACCCAGGCCTCGGGGTCATCCTCGTCACCGTCATACTGGCTCCAGAAGAAGGCACGCAACCCGCTTGCGAAGTCGTCGCTCAACTCCGCCAGTTCGGAGAGGGGCCCCAGCCAGGCAATGCGGCGCAGGCCGGAGGCGAGATCGTTGATGGCATCCATCAGGGTGCGATCATCCAGGCTCTGCTCCACCAGCAGGGTGAAGCGCTCGCGGGCGCTCTCGGTCTGATCCTCGTCCAGCTCACCCACGTCGGCCAGCAGGTCGACAAAGTCCTCCAGCAGGAACTGGATCAGGGCATCCCTGTCCTCGAACCACTGGATCTGGGCCCCCTTGGTGCCCAGCACCGAGGCATCGAACGAATCATCGAGATGGCACAAAGCCCAAGGATCGTCAGTCATTGCTACCCTTCCTACACCTGAAACAAGAGACGTATCTTATGCCGGGTGCCGCCCCCTTGCCAGCACGGCGGCACAAAAGGGGCCCCCCGACGGGGCGCCCCATCACTCGACCCTGGCCACCTTGGGCAGGGAGAGGGAAGCGGCGAGCCCCCCCAGCTCGGCCCGCCCCATGATGAGACTGCCGCGATAGGCTTCCGCGAGATCCGAGACGATGTTGAGGCCAAGGCCCGAGCCCGGCACCTTCTCGTCGAGGCGCACCCCCCGCAGCACCGCCTTGGCGATCTGATCCTCGCTCATGCCGGGACCGTCGTCCTCGATGCGCAGGGTGATCCAGCCCCCCAGCTCGGCGCTGGAGATGCGCAGCTCGCTGGCGGACCACTTGAAGGCGTTCTCCAGCAGGTTGCCCACCATCTCGTCGAAGTCCTGCTCCTCCACCCCGACCGCCAGATTGACCGGCACCTGCAAGTCCACCGTCTTGCCGGGATAGAGGCGGGAGAAGGCGCGGCAGATATACTCCACCCGGGCCCGCACCGGGGTCGAGACCCCGAGGATCTTGGCGGCGCCGGTCACCCGCGCCTTGCCGAGGTGATAGTCGATGTGGCGCTGGATCTGGTCGAGCTGCTCGCCGAGGGCGGCCTGATCCTCCGGCGGCAGCTGGGTCACCTGGTTGCGCATGATGCTGAGCGGCGTCTTGAGGGCGTGGGCCAGGTTGCCGGTGTGGGAACGGGCTCGTTGCAACAGCTCGCCATAGTGGTGCAGCAGGCGGTTGATGTCCTCCACCAGCGGCTGGATCTCCAGGGGGTAGCGCAGCCGGAACCCCTCCTGATGACCTTGATGGACGCGGCTCAGCTCGCGACGCAGCAGGTGCAGCGGGCGCAGGCCGTAGAGGATCTGGAACATGAAGCCGAGCACCAGGCCGGTGGCGGCGAAGCCGAGGCCGAGGAACAGGCTGATGCGGGTCTTCTTCAGGGTCTGGGTCAGGGCGCTGCTGTCCTTGGCCATCACCAGGGTGAAGACCCGATCAGACCCCGGCAGCAGCACGGTACGGGTCATGATGAGCAGGGGCTCCTTGTTGGGCCCCTGGCCGACAAAGAGATCCGGATCGCCGAAGGCCGACTTCAGGCCGTGGGCACTCAAATGGGCATCCCACAGGGAGCGGGAGCGACTGACCACCGTCTCCCCCAGCTCCAGTTGCCAGTAGTAGCCGGAGTAGGGCTGGCGATAACGGGGGTCGGCCATAGGCTCGGTGACCACCGGCATGCCGTCCGGCTGGATCTCGAGGCGGGAGAGCAGATCGTAGAGCTGCAGGCGCAGGCCATCGGCCTCCGCCTCCTGCCAGTAGTTGCGCATCATGGTCTGCAGGCTGAAGCCGGTGGCGAACAGGAAGAGACCGCACCAGACCATGGCGATCACCACCAGCCGACCTCGCAGGGTGCGTACCAGCCTCATTCAACCCACCCCGCCATCGGTTGCGAGGGTGTCATTCGTTGATCCGGTAGCCGAGGCCGCGCACCGTCTCGATGAGATCGGCGTGGGTCTTCTTGCGGATGCGGCCGATGAACACCTCCACGGTGTTGGAGTCGCGATCGAAATCCTGGGCATAGATGTGGTCGATCAGCTCGCTGCGGGACACCACCTTGCCCCTGTGCTGCATCAGGTAGCCCAGCACCCGGAACTCGTGGGCGGTGAGCTTGATGGGGGTCCCTTCGTACCACACCTGGGAAGCCGCCATGTCGAGACGCACGCCACCGATCTCGAGGATGGAGCTGGCGTTCCCCGCCGCCCGGCGCACCAGCGCCTGCACCCTGGCCACAAGCTCCGCCACCTGGAAGGGCTTGGTGAGGTAGTCGTCCGCCCCGGCGTTGAGCCCTTCAATCTTCTCGTGCAACTGGCCACGGGCGGTCAGCACCAGCACCGGGGTGTCCATCCCCTTGCTGCGCCACTCCTTCAGTACGCTCAGGCCATCGCGACCGGGCAGGCCGAGATCCAGGATGATCGCGTCATAGGGTTCGGTCTCGCCGAGAAAGCCCGCCTCGTTGCCATCGTGGCAGAGATCGGTGACGAAACCGGACAGACGCAGCTGCTCCGCCAGCTGGCCCGCGAGGATCTTTTCATCTTCAACTATCAGAATGCGCATACATGGGTATCCAAAACAGGGTTGTGCCGGCACCGGCAACGGTTGGGGGGACGAACCGGACGGCGGCAGGTTCGCGGACTCACGCCGTTACTCCTCTTCCGGGGGCGGGCGCGGAGCGAACAGGCGCTCCAGATGGTGACCCTTGAGCCACACCATCTCCAGATTGTCAGCCCGGTAGCCCACCTTGATGACGCTGTTCTCCTCGTCGATGAGCCTGAGCTCGTAGAGCCAGACGCCATCCTCCTCACCCAGATCGACACGCAGCACGCGCACCGGCAGGCGGGAGGCCACCTCCATCAACTCATGAAAAGGACGGACCCGCCCCTCACTAACCACCTGTTGCAGCAAGGCCTCGTTCGGCTGGGCCGCCTGAACCAGCATCGGCAGCAGCAATCCAAGCAGGGGCAGCGCGCTATTCATGGGTGATTCATCTCTCAAAACCTAACATAATGCCGTTTATAGTGTGCCAGCCATGAATCCGGAATGAATATGATCCCACGCAGTATCCTGCTGATCTTGTGCCTCTTTTCCACCTTTGGCTGGGCGGCGCAGACACGTCTCGACATGGCCGGACTGGTCAAGTTGTTGCTGGCACAAGGGTATCACGACATTCGGGAAGTGGAGCTGGAAGGGGACAAATTCGAGGTCGATACCCTGAATGCCGACGATCAGCGCGTCCAGTTGCAGGTCGATGCCAACACCGGCGAGATCACCAAAAAAGAGGCCGAATAGGCCTCTTTTGCTATGGGCGTGACGGCTGTTGCGCCGCCCCCTTCCCGGCCACTTGCGGGCGCTTGCGCCAGGGGCGCAGCAGCTTTTCCCGACGGGGCCACAGCAGGGCGCAGGCCAGCACCAGATAGATGAGCGGCTCCTGCCACCCGCTCTTGACCGACCACCAGTAGTGTACCGGCACCAGCAGAGCCACCCCGTAGATCCAGTTGTGCAGCTTCTGCCATGCCGGCCCCATGCGACGCAACAGGGCCGGGATCGAGGCGATACTCAGCGCCAGCAACAGCAGCAGCGCCACCATGCCCACCACTATGTAGCTGCGCTTCACCAGCTCGCCGCCAATCAGCCCCCAGTCGAACTGCAGATCCAGCCCCAGCCAGACCATGAAGTGCAGGGACGCCCAAGCGGCGCACCAGAGCCCGAGGGGGCGGCGCAACTTGATGAGCTGCCCCTGGCGCCAGCGCTTGGCGAGCGGCGACACCAGCAGGGTCAGCAACAGCAGGTGAAGGGCCCCCTTGCCAAGGTAATGGGTCAGCCCCTGGACCGGATCCCCCCCCAGCAGCCCGGCTGGCACGGCATAGCCCAGCCAGAGCAGAAAGCCGAGCGAACCAAGGTGCACCAGCGCCCGCAAGCCGTTGACATGGGCTGTTTTCAGTCTCGGCGTCATATTGCAGTTCCCGTCATGTTTTTCCCGCTTCTCATCCCCTCGCCCACCAGGGGAAAAGGGGGCAAGAGATCAGTCGGACAGAGCGTCAGTCTCAATACCATCTACGCAGATCCATCCCCTGATAGAGGGACGCCACCTCGTCGCCGTAGCCATTGAACATCAGGGTCGGCTGGCGCTTGGCCCCGAAGATGCCCCCCTCGCCGATGAAACGCTCGCTCGTCTGGCTCCAGCGCGGGTGATCCACGCTCGGGTTGACGTTGGCGTAGAAGCCATATTCGTTGGGGGCCAGCAGGTTCCAGGTGGTGGGGGGCATCTCCTCCACCAGGCGGATGGAGACGATGCTCTTGATGCTCTTGAAGCCGTATTTCCAGGGCACCACCAGCCGGATGGGTGCCCCGTTCTGGGCGGGCAGGGTCTTGCCATAGAGCCCCATGGCAAGGAAGGAGAGGGGGTGCATGGCCTCGTCGAGGCGCAAGCCCTCCACATAGGGATAATCGATGCCGCCCCCCAGGGCACGGGAGGCCTGCCCCGGCAACTGTTCCGGATCATAGAGCGTCTCGAAGGCCACGAACTTGGCGCGACTGGTGGGCTCGGAACGGCGGATCAGATCCGCCAGCGCAATGCCGCTCCAGGGCAGCACCATGGACCAGGCCTCCACGCAGCGCAGCCGATAAATGCGCTCCTCCAGCGTGCTCTTGTTGATGAGATCCCACACATCCAGGGTGAAGGGTTTGGCCACCTCCCCTTCCACCTTCAGGGTCCAGGGCTCGGGCCTGAGGTAATGGCCGTTGCGGGCCGGGTCCCCCTTGTCGGTCCCCAGCTCGTAGAAATTGTTGTGGGTGGTGGCCTTCTCCTCCGGGGTGAGGATCAATCCCTCTGGCCGGGTCGCGGCACGGATGTCGAGGGGTCTGGTGGGGGCCACGGTGGCCGGCTTGTCCGGTGCGAAGAGATCCAGCAGGCTGGCCTTCACCGGAAACGCCAGGGTGGCGGCACCGACGCCCAGGCCCAGCCCTTTCAGGATGCGGCGACGATCCTGATAGACGGTTTCCGGCGTGACATCCTGTTCGGTGGGGTGATGAGAAGTACGGCGCTTGATCAACATGAAAAAACTCCCGGGACGATGAGGTTGACAACCATAAGACCCGCCCCGGCCGAGTTTTATTTCACACAGAATTACATGAGTTGGTAAAGGGGCAGTGCCTTGGCCATGGTACCGGCCAGGAAGAGCACTACGAACACCAGCAGAGGAACGATCACGTTTGGCACCATCAGACTCACTCCATGAGCAGGACAGGGCCTCTAACTATGGAACAAGGTCTGCGGCGCCTCCAATGAATTTTTTTCGCGAGCGCAAACGTATTCCAGAGTTGCAAAGAGTGATCGGGATCACACACAATCCGGCCCCCGCTTGCTGCCGCTCTACCGCGGAGTAGGCTGCCTCCTTTTCCGGATTCAACCACTGAGAGTCACGCCATGAGCCCACTGTTCGCCATCGCCATCACGACCGGGATCCTCTCCGCCGTCTGGGGTGGACTGGCCGCCGCACTCGGTCTCATCTCCTGGGTCGGCTTCCTCGGCTGCACCAGCTACTTCGCCTCGAGTGGCGGTTACAAGGCGCTGTTGCAGACCCTGCTGTGCAACACCACCGGCATGCTGTGGGCACTCCTGCTGATCCACGGGGAGACCTGGTGGGGGGCCGGCATGGCGGGTTATCTGATGACAGGGGTGGTGGCCACCCTGATGTGCGTGCAGGCCAGGCAGCAGTGGCTCGCCTACATTCCCGGCACCTTCGCCGGTTGCTGTGCCACCTTCGGCGCCGCAGGCGAGTGGCGGCTCATTCTGCCCTCCCTCATCATCGGCGCCCTGTTTGGCTATCTGATGAAGGCGAGCGGCCTCTGGCTCTCCCAGAAGACCCTCTCCACCGGCGGCGTCAGCGACCCGGCATAAGCCTGAGCCTGAGCCTGAGCCTGAGCCTGGCAAGGTAACCGATTCGGTCGGAAACCAGAGGGGCGGCCCGTCATCGACGGCCGCCCCTCTGTCATTTATCCCTTCGACTTGAAATTTGCCGCCTCGATGCCGTGCCGATTCAATAGCTTGTAGAAGTCGGTGCGGTTTCTCCCCGCCATGTTGGCCGCCAGGGTCACGTTCCCCTCCGTGGTGCGCAGCAGCCGGATCAGATACTCCTTCTCGAACTCGGCCCGCGCCTCGTTGAACGAGGGAATACCGCCACCGCCGCCACTCAGGGCCGACTCCACCATCGCCGCGCCTATCACCGGGCTGCAGCAGAGGCTGGCGAGCTGCTCCACCACCCCGCAGAGCTGGCGCACGTTGCCCGGCCAGGCCGCGGCGGCCAGCAGGGCCAGCGCCTCCGGCGAGAAGCCGAGGGCGGCGCAATCGGGGTGACGGTTGCGGTAATCGTCCAGCGCCTGACGGGCCAGCAGGGGGATGTCCTCGCTGCGGGCGCTCAGCGGCGGCAGGGTGATGTTGGCCACGTTGAGGCGGTAGAAGAGATCCTCGCGAAAACGCCCCTCTTCCATGGCGGTCACCAGATCCTGATGGCTGGAGCTGATGACCCGCACCTCGGGGGTACCCTGACCATACTCCGCCAGCACCTGGAGCAACTTGGCCTGGAGTGACTCCGACAGATCTCCTATCTCGTCGAGGAAGAGGGTGCCGCCTTTGGCCTCGGCAAACAGGCCGGACTGGCCATCCTCGCCAAACAGCTGCAAGTCCAGCACGGGCCAGGGCAGAGCCGCACAGTTGATGGTATGCAGCGGCTTGTCGCGGCGGTGGCTGGCCTGGTGCAGCGCCTGGGTCATCACCCCCTTGCCGGCGCCGGAGGGGCCCAGGATCAGCACGGGCACGTCCATGGTGGCGATGCTGCTCGCCTGGATCAGCAACTGCTCCATCTGCGGGTTGCGGGTCTGGATGAGGGACTGCCACTCCTGCTGCTGCTTCGGACGGGTCAGGCTGAGAGCATGTTCTATGGTGACCAGCAGCTCGTCCTTGTCGATGGGCTTGGTGAGGAAGCTGAACACCCCGGAGCGGGTCGCCTGGATGGCGTCGGGAATGGTGCCGTGGGCGGTCATGATGATCACCGGCATGCCGAGCCACTGGGACTGGATCCGCTCGAACAGCGCCAGCCCGTCCATGCCCCCCATGCGCAGATCGCTCAGCACCAGGTCGGCCCGTTGCTGGCGCAGCCTGTCCAGCGCTCCTTCGGCGCTGTCGGCGGTATCCACCTCGTAACCCTGGCTGCGCAGGCGCATGCTCATCAGCTTGAGCAGGCTGGCATCATCGTCCACCAGCAGAATACGGCTCATGCTCTCACCCCCTCTTGGCGAAAAACGCGGTCATTGCGGCGCGGTCCGGAGCTGTCATGGCTGACCTCCCCCATTGAGCTTACGCTGGTTGAGCTGCTCGTCGATGGCGGAGAGCTGCTCTATCTGCTGGCGTAGACGCTTCACCTCCTGACTCTGATCGTCGCGGCGGCTGTCTCGCACCAGCAGCTCCTCCCCGAGGGCGATCCAGCTGCGCAGGAAGGCCTGGGCATCGAGACCAAGCTCCGGCAACAGAGCCTTCAGCTGATCCAGCCCGGCCCGGCGGCTGGCCACCGATTCGGACGGGTGGGTGTTGACCATGGCCAGGCTGACCCGGCTCTCGAGGTCGGTGGCGCCGGCCAGTCGCTGGCGCTCCTGCATCCGCTGCTGGGGATGGCTGGCCAGCAGCCAGTCCGAGTATTGCAGGCGCACCTGCATCTCCTTGTTGGCAAACTCCATCCGCCTGGCGATCGCCTCCTGGGAAGGCTCGGTGAGGCTGGTAGAAGGCAGCAGGGAACAGCCAGCGAGCAGGCCTATCATCAATACGGGAATCACAAATCGTTTCATCTTGAATGTCACTTCAGATCCTGGTGGGGAGCAGGCACCTGCCCGCTCCTCTCAATATTCGGTGTCAAGGCGCCACCCGCACCTGCGGGGTCGCCGCCACGTCCGTCAGCTCGGGCGCACGTTCAAATCCAGCCGGAAACAGACATCCGCCTGGGCATCCTCGATCAGCCTGAGCTCGCCGCCCAGACTCATGGCAGACTCCCGGGCAATGGAGAGGCCCATGCCGGAGCCTTTCAGCAATCCCTGACGCACTATGCTGCCCTGTTCAAAGGGCTCGAAGATGCGCTCCCGCTCGTCTGGCGGGATGACAGGCCCTTCGTTGGCCACCTCCAGCCAGCCGCCGCCCGCTCCCGCCCCGGCGCGGATCCAGATCTGTCCGCCCCTGGCGCCATAGCTAACTGCGTTGGAAAAGAGATTGTCGAGGATGAGTCGCAGGCGGTAGGGCTCTGCCCGCAGGCTGATGGGCTCGGGCGGCAAGTGTACACTGATTTGCTTGGATTCCAGCGCGAGCCGGTACTCTTCGGACAAGTCTGACAACAAGGGCGCCAGGGGCACCTCGGACAGGGTGAACACCTCCTGCTGGCTGAGGCGATTGAAGTCGAGCAGCCGCTCGATCAGGGTCTGCAGACGGCGGCTGTTCTCCTCCAGCATCTGGCAGATCTCCTGCTGATCCCCGTTGAGGGGCCCCACCAGCTGCTCCGAGAGCAGATCAGCCCCCTCCCGCAGCACGGCAAGGGGGGTTTTCAGCTCGTGGGATACGTGGCGCAGGAACTGGTATTTCTGCTGTTCCAGCTCCTTGAGCTTGTCGTGCAGCCAGCTGATCCGCTCCCCCAGCAGCACCAGTTCGGCCGGGCCATCCACCGGGCGCTGATCCGGCTCGACGCCTGCGCCCAGACTCAGGATCCGCGACTCAATCTGACGTACCGGGTGGATGATGAGGTAGGTAAAGAGCAACACCAGCAGCAGGCTGAGCCCGACCACGAAGCCGCTGACCCACCAGATCTGCTGTTTCAGCTCCACGATGGCGCCCCGCATGCGGGTCACGTGATCATCCACCTGGCTGCGGGTGACCACTTCCAGTTGCTGGTTCAGTTCGTTGAAGTCGGTGAAACGGGGGCTGGTCGCCTCCTGCCTGGCCTTGCGCAGATCCTGCAGGCCATCGAGCCAGACCAGCGTCGCCTCGAGATCTCCGTAGACCTCGGCATCCGGAATGGAGTCCTGATGGGTCGCGAGCAGTTCCCGGTAGCGCACCAGCTGCTGCCGATAGCTGGCCAGGATGCGGTCATCACCCAGGACCGCATAGCGGCGCAGGGTGCGCTCCAGATCGATGGCCTGAGTGGAGAGCAGCGTCGCCCGGCGAGTGTCCCGCACCGCACGTTCCATCTCGTCGCTGGTGAGCTGGCCCAGGTGGGAGAGAGCCTGACTGTCGTGCCAGATCATGCCCCCCAGGGGCATCAGCACCAGCACGAAGCCCATCAGTACTACCTGGAGCAGGGAGCGGGGCCGAACCTTGGTCATCTTCTGCGGTCTCGATTCGTCATGGGGGAGCCAGCATATCCGCACTGCCCCAAAAAGCAAAACCGGCCATAAAGCCGGTTTGATTGCTCACCGAGGCCGGATTCACGCCAGGCCGACGGACGCCACACAGATGACAATGATCATGGCAAGGGCCCCTGACGCGGCCAACAGTGCCCATTTCATTTCTACGCTCATGCAAACCTCCTTTCTGCCAATCAGCGTTGGATCACAACAGATAACGACATGTTAATTCATAGTGAATCCCATAACCGTGAGCTGCGTATATATTTCAGACGAGCCCAACCCAAGGAATGGAAAGCATGTTTTACCTCTGTAGCATTGGATCCAATCTCGACCCCGCCCTGCACGTCAGTCAGGTCGTCGCCGAATTGCTGGCCCGCTTTGGTCGCCTTCACCTGAGTTCCGTCATCCAGACCAAACCCGTGGGCATGCATTCGCGCCACGACTTCCTCAACTGCCTGTTCGTCGTCCAGAGCGACCTCTCCCCCGTCCAGCTCAAGGCCGAGTTTGTCACCATGGAGCTGGCCCATGGCCGGGATCGCAGCAACCCCCTGTGCAAGGTGGCGGACAGGCCACTGGACATCGACATACTGGCCTGCGGCGAACGGGATGACTTCGCCGAGGCCGGGGTGGATGCCTACCTGGGGGATCTGCTGGCGGAGATGTATCAGGGCGGCAGTGTGGACTCCGGCAAGGTGACCCTCGGCCTGCCGGGCAGCAAGGTGTTTGCGAAGCAGCGCATCGGCCAGGCCCCCATCCATCTCTGCCAGCAAGACGAGGCCCTGCTTCCCGGCAATGGCCACCCCGGCCCCCCTTCCCGGCACGCCGCCATCCGGCACCCTTGAGCCGTTCACACACATGAGGCGCCCAAAGGCGCCTCATGTCATGGCGGCCCGCCTTGCCCTAGATGACGGCGAGGGCGCGCCCCCCGTCCACCCGGATGCTGGCCCCGGTCATGTAGTCGTTCTTCATCAGCATCTGTACCGCCTGCCAGATGGGCTCCAGACCCCCTTCCCGCGCCAGCGGCGTCTTCGCCAGCACCTGCTGGCGCCAGTCATCCCCGTGCTCGTCGAGAAACAGGATGGGGCCAGGCTCTATGGTGTTGACCCGCACGGCAGGCGCCAGTTCGCGGGCAAAGCTCATGGCCAGGGAATGGGCTCCCGCCTTGGTGGCCACGTAGGCGGCAAACTGGGGCGCCGGGGCATGGATGTAGATATCGGTGATGTGGATGATGCCCCCGTTGGGCTGGCGGGCAAGGGCGGGGGCCAGCGCCCGGTTGAGCTGGAAGGGAGCCGCCATGTGTACCCGGTAGAACTGATCAAACTGGGCCAGCTGCACCGCAGGATCCGCCGCCTGGGGCTCGAAGGCGGAGGCATTGTGGATGATCAGGGCAAGATCCTCATGGGCCGCCAGCGCCGTCACCACGGCGCCAACCTCCTCTTCCCGGGTAAAGTCCGCCTGTACCAGTTCGACGCCCACGTCTCGCAGACGATCCAGCTCGGGCCGTTCGCTGCGATAGCTGCCCGTCACCTGCCAGCCAGCGGCCACCAGCTGCTCGCACAGATAGAATCCCAGGCGACGGCCACAGCCCGTTACCAATGCACGCATACACTCTCCTTGTGGTTGTCGCCCTCCCCGATCCATGCAGGATCGCACGGAGGGCCCATTCATCGGCCATGACCTATCGATGTCCGAGGCAAAACCCATCCTGATTACCCATGATTAGCAGTCAGTTACCACGAACTATACTGATCTTACGTACAGTTATCGAGGTGCGAGATCA
>NZ_JAPDBZ010000061.1:0-23309 GCF_027705505.1 Aeromonas sp. QDB56 | reverse complement strand
TCCGGAACCAGTGATTGGTTCCGGATTGTCCTACAGCAGAAGGATCGGTCAATGGATCCTTAACTGATCAGCATTGCACCTGGAGGGGGCGCCTGGAAAGGTCAAACCTTGCGGTTTGCAGACCAACGGAACCAAAGATCACACACTTCACACTCAGCACTGCTGTGGGGGCAGGGCTCAACCCTGCCACTTGCCTCCTTCCACTATCACGTCGTTGGGATCGGTATCGGCGCTCAGCTTGTCGCGCACATACTGGTCGTAGAGTTTGAGCAGGTACTTCTCTTCCCCCAGCTTGGCGAGACGGTCGTTGACCCAGTCACGCAGCTCGATATTGCCCTTCTTCACCGCCGGGGCGATGGGGTCTTCCGAGCCCAGCTTCTCGGGCAGCACCCGATAGCCCGGGTTCTCCTTGGCCCAGCTGAACAGCACCAGGTTGTCCTTGGCATAGGCATCGCCGCGGCCCTGGGCCAGGGCCTGCAGGGATTCGGTGTTCTTCTCGAACTTGAGCACCTTCCAGTCCGGGTGGTTGCGGGTCAGCCAGATGTCGGCCGTGGTGCCGGTGGTGACGATAAGCCGCTTGCTTGCCAGATCGTCGAGCTTCTTGGCGTCGCTGCCTTCCGGCACCAGCACCTGCACCGCGACCTTGAGGTTCGGGTTGGTGAAGTCCACCACCTGCCGCCGCTCCGGGGTCACCGTCATGTTGGCGAGGATCAGATCCACCTTGTCGCTCTGCAGGAAGGGAATGCGACTGGCTGGCTCCACCGCCACGAACTCGACCTTGTTCTCGTCCCCCAGCAGATCCTTGGCGAAGCGGCGGCCGAGATCGGTGTCAAAGCCGACGTAGTTTCCTTTCTCGTCCACATAGCCAAACGGCGGCTTGTCGGTGAAGACGCCGACGATGAGCTTGTCCCGCGCCTTGATCTTGGCGAGGGAACCGTCTTCTGCCTGGGCGGCGCCGCTGGCGAGGCCCAGGCCGATGAGGGCGCTAAACAGGACCGAGGTAATTATCTTCATGCTGACTCCTTTCGTTTGCTGACAGTTGTATAAGAAAACTTGGCGAGGAACTGGCGGGCACGCTGGCTCCTGGGATTGTCGAAAAATTGATGGGGGGCGGTCTGCTCCAGGATGTGGCCGCCGTCCATGAAGACGATGCGATCCGCCACCGCCTGGGCGAAGGCCAGCTCGTGGGTGACGATGAGCAGGGTCATGCCGCTGCCGGCGAGATCCCGGATCACCTCCAGCACCTCCTGTACCATCTTGGGATCCAGCGCAGCGGTCACCTCGTCAAACAGCATCACCTGCGGGTTCATGCACAGGGCCCGCACGATGGCGATGCGCTGCTGCTGCTGGCCGCCGGAGAGCTGGCGTGGATAGTCGTGGCGCCGCTCCCACAGGCCGATGCGGGTCAGCAGCTGCTCCGCCTGCAGCAGGGCCTCGGCCCGCTCCCGCTTCTGCACCTGCACAGGGCCGAGCAGCACGTTCTCCAGCACCGTCAGGTTGGGGAAGAGGTGATAGCTCTGGAACACCATGCCGATGCGCTGGCGTACCCGCTGCCAGTCGGTGCTGGCATCCAGCCGCTCTCCGTCGAAGCGAATATCGCCCCCCTGAATGGGTTCGAGCCCGTTGAGGGTGCGCAGCAGTGTGCTCTTGCCGCAGCCGCTCGGCCCCAGGATGACGATCACTTCCCCTGGGTTCACCGTGAGGCTGACCCCGTCCAGTACCCGGTGTTGGCCGAATTGTTTGCTGACAGCATTGAGCTCAAGCAGAGGTGTCATACCGCATTACCCCATTGTTGCTCCAGCCGGCGCGAGGCGAGCGAGAGCGGATAGCAGACCAGAAAAAAGAACAGGAACAGCAGGCCGTAGATAAGCAGCGAGCCATAGGTGCGCTCGATGATCTGCTGGCCCACCTTGATCACCTCCACCACCCCGATCAGCACCGCCAGCGAGCTGGTCTTGATGATGCGGGTGTAGATGTTGATGGTCGGCGGCGTCAGCCGTTGCAGCGCCTGGGGCAGCAGCACGTGGCGATAGAGCTGCCAGCGGGAGAGCCCGAGCGCCAGCCCGGCCTCCTGCTGACCGCGGGCGAGGGATCCCAGGCCGCCGCGCACCACCTCCCCTACCTCGCTCGACCCCCACAGGGCCAGCACCAGCACGGCGCACCAGAAGGCCGGAATATCGAGGCCGAAGAAGATCGGCAGCCCGAAGAAGAAGAGGTAGAGCCAGACCAGCACGGGCACCACCCGAAACAGCTCCAGATAGACCCGCAGCACTCCCCGAGTCAGCCTTCCCCCCTGCTGGGCCAGCACGCCGTAACCGACCCCGCCCAGGGTGGCGAACAGGATGGCGAGCAGCGAGATGGCGAGGGTCTGACCCGCGCCCACCGCCAGCAGCGGCAGCGCCTGCGCCAACTGCTCAGTGACCGGACTGGCCATAGTGATCCCTCCTTTCCTCTGCATCGGTGACGAGTGAAGGTGACAGCAGGAAAATAGCTGCTTGTATCAGCGATTCAGTGACCGAACTGACCATGTTGCAGCCTCCTTTCAACGACGCGCAGGGCGAGGGAGAGCGGCAGAAAGATCAGCACGCACATCAAGGTCAGTACCGCCAGCATCTCGTAGGTCTTGTAGTAGAGGGCGATGTAGTTCTTGGTGGTGTAGAGGAGCTCGGGCACCGCCACCGCCGAGGCCACCGTGGTCTCTTTGAGCAGAAAGATGAAGTTGGCAAACAGCGCCGGCAGGCTGGCGAGCCAGGCCTGGGGCAGCTGCACGTGGCGTAGCAACTGCCAGCGGGAGAGGCCGATGGCCCGGCCTGCTTCCAGCTGGCTGGGGGGGATTGCCTGAACGCCTGCCCGCAGCGCCTCGGTCAGGTAACCGCCGCCGAGGAAGGTCATGGCGATCACTGCCGTGGCAAAGCCGGAGAGCGAGATGCCGAGCGCCGGCAGCCCGAAGTAGAGAAAGAACAGCTGGATCAAGAGCGGCGTGTTGCGGGCCAGCTCCACATAGGCGCGGATCACCCCGTTCAGCCAGGGCTTGTGCAGGCTTTGCAGGGTCACATTGAGCAGCGCCACAGTGAGCGAGGTGAGGATCACTAGGATGCCGAGCTGCAGGGTGACCCAGACCGATTGGCCGAACGCCGGCAGGGTGGTGAGAACAAAGGACCAGTCGAAGCTCATGCCGGGATCCTCCCGTCGCGGCGCAGCCGCTGGGGCACGACCGTGATGGCGTCAGGGTACTTGATGCCGGCGCCGGTGTTGAGCACCACCACCCGCTCGCCCCCCTGTATCCAGCCCGCTTCCCGCAGCTGGCGGGCGGCGGCGAAGGCGGCCGCCCCTTCCGGGCAGACGAAGCTGCCTTCGCGCGCGGCGAGCTGTCGGATCTTGCGCTGGATGGCGCTATCGTCCACCGCGACGGCGCACCCCTCGGTGCGATAGAGGGCGTCCAGCACCAGAAAGTCCCCCAGCGCCTTGGGCACGTTGATGCCAAAGGCGAGGGTCTGGGAATCGGGCCAGAAGCGCGATTCGCGCTCCCCCTGCTGCCAGGCCTGGACGATGGGGGCGCAGCCGCTCGCCTGCACCGCCACCAGTCGCGGCAGCGGACCTTTGACCCAGCCCAGCTCCTGCAACTCCCGCAGCGCCTTGTAGATGCCGATGAGACCAACTCCGCCGCCGGTGGGGTAGAGGATGACGTCCGGCAGGGTCCAGCCGAGCTGCTCGGCGATCTCCAGCCCCATGGTCTTCTTGCCCTCGATGCGATAGGGCTCCTTGAGGGTGGAGGCATCGAACCGCCCCTGCTCGGCCACCTGGCGACCGGCGTCGCTGATGAGGCCATCCACCAGATAGAGGCGGGCACCGGCCAGCGAGGTTTCCAGTCTTGTGATGGCGGGGGCCGCCTGGGGCATGACTATGGTGCTGCGCAAGCCGGCGCGGGCGCCGTAAAGCGCCCAGGCCGCACCGGCGTTGCCGTTGGTGGGCATGGCGAAGTGGGTGATGCCGAGCTCCCGGGCGCGGGAGACGCCGACCGCGGCGCCGCGGGCCTTGAAAGAACCGGTGGGGATGATGCTCTCATCCTTCATCCAGAGATCCGGAATGCCGATCTGTTTGCCGAAAGCGGGCAGGGGCAGCAGAGGGGTGAAGCCTTCCCCCAGGGTGATCACCTGGGCGGGGTCGCGCACCGGCAGCAGCTCGTGGTAGCGCCACAGGCTGGCGGGGCGCCCCAGCAGAGCGGCCGGGTGCCAGGCCTGTTTCAGGGCCTCGAGGTCGTAACTGGCCAGCAAGGGGGCACCGACCGGACTCAACTGCTGGGGCTGATCGGCATCCACTATCTCGCCGGTCTTGCTGCAACGCAGATGTGATAGGTAGCTGTACGGCATGCTTTATCCTGAATGGCTCACGTTGGCTGGTGTCTTATTCCATCCTGTGACCCAAGGGCCGGATAACAAACAAAATAAAGCGGCAAACTTAAGCGAAAAAATTCATATGGCTCCCCCGTGTCGGCGGGCCACCCTCTGCCACCGGTCGGGGGGTTGGGCCATCCGGCGCGCTTTGTTAACCTGCCCGCTCATTCAAACCGCAGGGAGCCGCCTCGATGCGAGCCATTGTCAGCCTGCTGGCCCTGTCACTGCTCTGTGCGTGCAGCGGCCAGCCAACCAGAGAGGATGCCATGTCAGGGAATACGCGCCTTCACTACCCCGTCACCCGCCAGGGTGAGCAGGTGGATCACTATTTCGGCCAGGCCGTGGCCGACCCCTATCGCTGGCTGGAGGATGATCGCAGCCCCGAGACGGAGGCCTGGGTCAAGGCCCAGAACCGGGTGACTCAGGGTTACCTGGCGCAGATCCCGTATCGCGCCGCCATCAAGGAGAAGCTGGCCGCCTCCTGGAACTACGCCAAGGAGGGGGCGCCGTTTCGCGAGGGGCGCTACCACTACTTCTTCAAGAACGACGGCCTGCAGAACCAGAACGTGCTGTGGCGCCAGCTGGAGGGCAAGCCGGCCGAGGTGTTCCTCGATCCCAATACCCTCAGCCCCGACGGCACCACGGCGCTGGATCAGCTGAGTTTCTCCCGCGATGGCCGCATCCTGGCCTACTCCTTGTCGCTGGCGGGCAGCGACTGGCGCGAGATCCACCTGATGGACGTACAGAGCAAGCAGCCGCTGGAGGCGCCCCTCAAGGACGTGAAGTTCAGCGGCATCAGCTGGCTCGGCAACGAGGGCTTCTTCTACTCGAGCTACGACAAGCCCGACGGCAGCGAGCTGTCGGCCAGGACAGATCAGCACAAGGTCTATTTCCACCGGCTCGGCACGGCGCAGGAGGATGACCGGCTGGTGTTCGGCGCCATCCCGGCCCAGCACCACCGTTACGTGGGGGCAACCGTCACCGAAGATGACCGCTTCCTGCTTATCTCGGCGGCGAACTCCACCTCGGGCAACCGCCTCTATGTGAAGGATCTGAGCCAGGAGAACGCGCCGCTGCTGACGGTGCAGGGGGATCTGGATGCGGACGTGAGCCTGGTGGACAACCAGGGCGGCACCCTTTACCTGCTGACCAACCGGGACGCCCCCAACGGCCGGCTGGTGACGGTGGATGCCGCCAACCCGGGCCCGGCCCACTGGCGGGATCTCATTCCCGAGCGTCAGCAGGTGCTGACGGTACACAGCGGCAGCGGCTATCTGTTCGCCGAGTACATGGTGGATGCCACCGCCCGGGTCGAGCAGTTCGACTACGAGGGCAAGCGGGTGCGCGAGGTGGCGCTGCCCGGCCTTGGCAGCGTCAGTGGCTTCAACGGCAAGCACGACGACCCCGCCCTCTACTTCGGCTTCGAGCACTATGCCCAGCCGCCGACTCTCTACCGGTTCGAGCCCAAGAGCGGCGCCATCAGCCTCTATCGCGCCTCGGCGGCGCCGTTCAAACCGGAGGATTACGTTTCCGAGCAGCGCTTCTACCAGAGCAAGGACGGCACCCGGGTGCCGCTCATCATCAGCTACCGCAAGGGGCTGAAACTCGATGGCAGCAACCCGACCATCCTCTACGGCTATGGCGGCTTCGACGTGAGCCTGACCCCGAGCTTCAGCGTGTCGGTAGCCAACTGGCTGGATCTGGGGGGCGTCTATGCGGTGGCCAACCTGCGCGGGGGCGGCGAGTACGGCCAGGCCTGGCACCTGGCGGGCACCCAGCAGAACAAGCAGAACGTGTTCGACGATTTCATCGCGGCGGCCGAGTACCTCAAGGCCGA
Organism: Aeromonas sp. QDB56; assembly: GCF_027705505.1. NCBI lineage: Bacteria > Pseudomonadati > Pseudomonadota > Gammaproteobacteria > Aeromonadales > Aeromonadaceae > Aeromonas > Aeromonas sp. QDB56. Next base: position 17,078 of record NZ_JAPDBZ010000061.1, on the reverse strand, counting down.
GGGCTACACCCGCACCGATCGGCTGGCGATCCGAGGTGGCTCCAACGGCGGTCTGCTGGTGGGGGCCGTGATGACCCAGCGGCCGGATCTGATGCGGGTCGCCCTGCCGGCGGTGGGGGTGCTCGACATGCTGCGCTACCACACCTTCACCGCTGGGGCAGGCTGGGCCTATGACTACGGCACCAGCGCCGACAGCGAGGCGATGTTCGACTACTTGAAGGGCTACTCGCCCCTGCACAACGTCCGGGCCGGGGTCAGCTACCCTTCGACCCTGGTGACCACGGCGGATCACGACGATCGGGTGGTGCCGGCCCACTCCTTCAAGTTTGCCGCCACCCTGCAGGCCGACAATGCCGGCCCCCATCCCCAGCTCATCCGCATCGAGACCAATGCCGGGCACGGGGCGGGCACGCCGGTGGCCAAGCTTATCGAGCAGAGTGCGGACATCTATGCCTTCACCCTGTACGAGATGGGCTACAGGGAGCTGCCGCGTCAGCCTTGATCCGGGCGAGGCGGGCGCCAGCCATCCACTATCATCAGGGCCCTGCGGGGCCCTTTTTATTGCCGCGTGTTTGAACGTGGGCCTGCGACCATCTCTGTCTCGCCACTGGCCCGTTTTGGCAGACGGGCCCCATCTGTCATCCCCCCGGTGGTATAGTCAGCCACAAGATCCGCATTCAAGGAGTCCATCGTGAAGAAGATCATCTACATCCTGCTGGGGTTGGCGCTGGCGGCCGTGGTGGCCATCGCCGCCCTGGTGTCCCTCATCGATCCCAACCAGTTCAAGCCCCAGCTGGTGGAACAGGTGCGCAAGAGCACCGGCCGCGAGCTGGTGATACAAGGGGATATCGGCTGGCGTTTCTGGCCAAGCCTCGGCCTCTCCCTCGAGCAGGTGGCGCTGCGCAACCCCGCCGGCTTTGCCGAGCCCGACCTGGTGCGCTTCACGCGCGGGGAGGCCTCGGTGGGCCTGTTGCCACTGCTCTCCCACAAGCTTGAGATCGGCAAGGTGACCCTGAGTGGCGCCCATCTGTTTATCCAGACCAGGGCTGATGGCAGCTCCAACCTGAGGGATCTGCTCAAGGCCTCCGCCGAGCCCAAGGGGGAGGCGGCCTCCGAGCCTGCCGCAACGACGCCCCCGCCCGCCAGTGACAGACAGCCCTGGCAGATCAGCCTGCAAGGCATCGCGCTGGTGGATGCCAGCGCCCTGGTGCGGGACGACCGCAGCGGTACCGTCTCCCGGCTCGACCGGCTGGATCTCGATCTGGGGCAGTTGACCCCGGGGGAGTGGGTACCGGTGACCCTGGCCGCCAAGGGGGCCCAGGGTGAGCTGGCGTTTGATCTCAAGGGGTCGGCCCAGCTCAAGCTAGCGTCCGATGCCAGCCGCAGCGAGCTGAAAGATGTCGCACTGGCGGGGAGCCTGAGCGAACCGACCCAGCGGCTGGATGCTTTCTCCCTCAAGGCCGACCGGCTGGCACTGGGTCAGTGGAGCAGCCTCACCCTCAGTCTGCAGGGGGCACAGGGGGCAGCGGACAAGCCGGCCCTGGCCGGTACGCTGGAGGGAACTCTCAAGGCGCGGCTCGATGAAAACCGGCAACTGCTGGAGATATCGGATGCCGTGCTGGCCGCCAAGCTCAGCGGCGATGCCCTGCCGCGCCCGCAGATGCAGGTGAAGCTGGCGGGCTTTGCCCGCGCCGAGCTGGGCAAACAGGCCGTCACCCTCAGCAACCTGGTGATGGGGGTGGATGATGCTCTGCTGAGCGGCAACGGCAGCGTGCAGTTGGGCGCCGTGCCCAAGGTGGCGTTCGACCTCAAGGGGGAGAAGCTGGATCTCGACAGTTGGCTCGGTCAGCCGGCCAAGGCGGCGCCTGTGGCTGCCACCTCGGGTGCTGCCGCCCCGGCCGGGGCGCCGGCACAGACCGCCGCACCCGCCGCCAAGGCGCTCTCCACGGCCGAACCGGATCTTACCGCCCTCAAGGCGGTGGACCTGGCGGGCCGGCTGCAACTGGGCAGCTTGCGATTGAAGGGGCTGGATTTGAGCGCCGTCGATCTGCAACTGGCCCTGGCCGGTGGCCAGCTCACCCTCAAGCAGTTCAGCGCCGGCGTGGCCGGCGGTCAGGTGACCGCCAGCGGCGTGCTAGATGCCCGTCAGCAGCCGGCCCGCTATCAGGTGCACAAGCGGGTGCTGGGGGTCGATGTGCGGCCGCTGCTGCAGACCCTGGCCCAGACCGACCTGCTGGAAGGCAAGGGGGATCTGGAGGTCGAGGCGCAGGGCTCAGGACTCTCCGAGCAGGCGCTGCGCAGCCGGATGCAGGGCAAGGTGAGCCTCAGGCTGAGCGACGGTGCCCTGCACGGCATCAACCTGGCGGAGATGATCCGCGAGGCGCGAGCCACCCTGACCGGCAAGGGTGCTGATCAGGTGAAGGAGGTGCGCAAGACCGATTTCAGCGCGCTTACCGCCAGCTTCCGGATTGCCGACGGGGTTGCCAGGAGCGACGACATCCAGCTGTTTGCCCCCGCCCTGCGGGTGAAGGGGCAGGGCCAGACCGCCCTGGTGCCGGAGACCCTCGACTTCCTGTTCCTCACCTCCGTGGTGGAGAGCAGCAAGGGGCAGGGGGGCAAGAGCGTGGACGAGCTCAAGGACATCACCATACCGGTGCGCATCGGCGGCCACTGGCAGGTGCCCAGCTACCGGCTCGACGTGAAGGAGTTGCTCAGCAACAACAAGCTGCTGGAGGAGAAGGCCCGCAAGGAGGCCGAGCGCGGTCTCAAGAAGCTGCTGGGTGACAAGGCCGACAACGAAGGGGTGAAGGGGGTGGCCGACCAGTTGCTCAAGGGCCTGTTCAAATAGCCAGCCTCCCGTTGTTGTCATCAAGAGCCCGCCCCGTGCGGGCTCTTTGCTGTGGTGCCGGGCGTTACGGGACGAGGTGTGGTCGGCAACATGAGGTACTATGCGAAATAGTCTTCGAAACCGGGAATCAGGAGGGTTCATGAACAAACGGGTGCTGATCACCGGCGGCGGCAGAGGCATTGGCGCCGCCACCGCCCGCCATCTGGCGGGGCAGGGCTATCATCTGTGCCTCAACTATCGCCATGACAAGGGCAGTGCCGAGGCGCTGGTGGCCGAGATCCTGGCCTCCCATCCGGTCCGCTGCATCGCGGTGCAGGCCGATGCCGGGGTGGAGGCTGAGGTGGTGCGTCTGTTCGAGGAGATGGACGCGCGGCTCGGCCCCGTCACTCATCTGGTCAACAACGCCGGCAGGTTGCAGCCGCAGATGCGGGTACTGGAGATGAGCGCCGAGCGCATCAACCAGACCCTGACCACCAATGTCACCAGCTGCTTTCTCTGCTGCCGCGAGGCGGTGCGCCGGATGACGGCGGGGGGCGCTATCGTCAATGTCTCCTCGGCCGCAGCCCGGCTGGGTTCGGCGTGGGAGTACGTGGACTATGCCGCCGCCAAGGGGGCCGTCGACGTGCTGACCAGGGGGCTGTCGCTGGAGGTGGCGGCCCAGGGGATCCGGGTCAACGGGGTGCGTCCGGGTTTTATCTACACCGACATGCACGCCGACGGCGGCGAGCCCGGTCGGGTCGACCGGGTGAAAGGGCAGATCCCGCTGCAACGGGGCGGTCAGCCGGCCGAGGTGGCAGCCGCCATCGCCTGGCTGCTGTCTGACGAGGCTTCCTACGTCACCGGCACCTTCATCGACGTGGCCGGCGGGCGCTGACCCCGACCCGATGATAGATACAACAAGGGGCGCCTCGGCGCCCCTTCGGTTTATTCCCCCAGTAGCTGTTGCCAGACCGCCAGCACATGGCCGCGCTCCGGCAGCAGCCTGTCGTCGCCCACCTTGCGGGAGACCTCGGAGAGGTTGAGGCGATGGCCGAGGTTGCGGATCTCCAGATAGGCGTGCTTGAGCCCCTCTGCCTGCTCCAGTGTGAGTACCCCCGCCATCACGCACTCATCGAAGATGCGCACATTGTCTGACCAGCGGGTGAGGGCGTCCGGCTCACCGCAGGCATGGGCCAGCACCAGGTACTGGGCGATGAACTCGATGTCCACCATGCCGCCGGGGGACTGCTTGAGATCGAACTCTCCCTCTCCCGCCTTGAGCAGGTGATCCCGCATCTTCTGGCGCATCTCCCGCACTTCGCGGGCCAGGCTGGGCAGATCCCGCTCCTTGGCCAGCACGTCGCGGCGGATGCGGGCAAATTCGGCGACCACGGCATCATCGCCATAGATGGGACGGGCTCGCACCAGGGCCTGATGCTCCCAGGTCCAGGCTTCCTGCTGCTGGTACTGCTCATAGGCCGACAGCGATGAGACCAGCAGGCCGGCCTCGCCGGAGGGGCGCAGCCGCATGTCGATCTCGTAGAGGATGCCGGACGGAGTGCGGGTGCTGAACAGATGCAGGATCCGCTGGGCCAGGCGCAGGTAGAACTGGCGGCTGTCGATGGGCTTGCGGCCATCGGTGTAACTGTTGGGGTCGCCGCCGTGCAGGAACACCAGATCGAGATCCGAGCCGTAGCCGAGTTCGATGCCCCCCAGCTTGCCGTAGGCCACCACCGCAAAGCCGCGCTGGCCGCTCACCGCCACCTCGGGGGGGACACCGTAGCGTTCGCTCATCTGGGCCCACGCCTGATTGACCACCTCCTCGGTGATCGCCTCCGCCAGCCAGGTGAGGTGGTCGCTCACCTTCATCAGCGGCAGGGCGCCAGCGATGTCGGCCGCCACGATGCGCAACAGCTGCACCTGCTTGAACTGGCGCAGCGCCTCCATCTGCTGCTCCACGTCCTCTTCGGGGATGCGCAGCAGGAACTGGCGCAGCTGGGGCTTGTACTGATCGAGCGGGGTGGGGTGATAGAGGTGCTGGGGATCGAGCAACTCGTCCAGCAGGATGGGGTAGCGGGCCAGCTGCTCGCTCACCAGGTTGCTCTCGTCACACAGGCGTACCAGCTGGCGCAGGGCGGCGGGGTTTTCCGCCAGCAGTTGCAGATAGGCGCTGCGGGTGAAGATGCGGGTCAGCAGGGTGCAGACCCGCTCGAACAGGCGGGCGGGCTCGCGGCTCGCCACCACCAGCCGCAGCAGCTCCGGCATCAGCCAGTCCAGGGCGATACGCCCCTGGGGCCCCACCTGACGGCGCTTGTACTCCTCCTTGAAACGCAGCAGGGCGGCGCAGAGGGGGGCGGGCTCCACCACTCCCTGCGTGGTCAGCAGTTTTTCCAGCTCGGCGGCATCAAGCTCGGTGCGCCAGAGATCGAGCCAGAGCTGTTCCAGGTGGGCGGGGGCCTCCTTCTCTTCCCCCACCACGGCGACGAACTCCTGATGGACGGCGGCCATCTCCTCATCGAGGTGGGCCATGAAGGCGTCCCAGTCGGTAAAGCCGAGGGTGGCGATGAGCCGCTGGCGATCCCGCTCCTCGGTGGGCAGAGTCTGGGTCTGCTGATCGCCGATCTCCTGCAAGATGTTTTCCACCCGGCGCAGGAAGCGATAGGCGGTGAGCAGGCGTTCGCACTGGCTCCCCTCCAGGGCACCCCCCTGGGCGATGGCGGCCAGCGCCTCGGGCAGGTGGCGTACCCGCAGGGCGGGCTCGCGCCCGCCACGGATGAGTTGCAGCGCCTGGGCGATGAACTCCACCTCGCGAATGCCCCCGGCCCCCAGCTTGATGTTGCCCTCCAGTCCCTTGCGGCGCACCTCGGCGGCGATCATCGCCTTCATCTGGCGCAGGCCGTCGATGACGCCGAAGTCGATATAGCGGCGGAACACGAAGGGGCGCAGCAGTTCGGTCAGGGCCATGGCGTGTTCGCACTGGGTGCCCAGCACCCGCGCCTTGACCATGGCGTAGCGCTCCCAGTTGCGGCCGTGATGCTGGTAGTAGTCCTCCATGGCGGCGAAGGAGATGGCGAGCGGCCCCGCATCGCCAAAGGGGCGCAGTCGCATGTCGACCCGGAACACCTGACCATCCTGGGTGGGTTGGTGGAGGGCGTTGATGAGACGCTGCCCCAGCTTGATGAAGAACTGCTGGTTGGCGAGCTCCCGCCGCCCGCCAACGGTGTAGCCGTTCTCGGGGAAGGTGAAGATAAGGTCGATGTCCGAGGAGAAGTTGAGCTCGCCGCCGCCGAGCTTGCCCATCCCGAGGATGAGCAGCGGCTGGGGGTTGCCATCGCCGTCCATGGGGGTGCCCAGCTCGCTGCACTGTTTGGCGTAGAGCCAGTCGCGGGCACCACAGATGAGGGCATCCGCCAGCTTGGTGAGATGGATGAAGCTCTCTTCGACCTCGGACTCCCCGAGCAGCTCGCGCCAGGCGATCACCAGCATGCGGCTGCGGCGGAACTGGCGCAGGATACGCTTGAGCGCCTCCTCGTCCGCGACCTCGGCGAGCAGGGCTGCGAGCTCAGGTTCATAGGCGGGCCAGCGCTCGGCCCGGGTCAGTGCGTCCGATGCCAGGGTCTCGGCCAGCAGCCCCGGCTGCTTGATAAGGGAGTCGGCGACAAAGTCGGAGAGGCCGAGCAGGGTCAGCAGGGTCTGGCGGGTGGGCTCGGGCAGTGCGTCATACTGGGGCGCCAGAGCGAGCAGCCGCTGCCAGTGGCGCAGGGCCTGCTCCTGCAACAAGGGAGAGAAGGCGGAGAAAGAGGGAGAGTGCTGGGCCACGGTTGCCATCCTTGTGGTTGACGAGTCTGCAGGGAGAGTGAAAAGCCGGCTGCCAATCTAGCACTCCCGGGCGCTGGCGTCACAGCGCCGCTGCCCGGAAGGTGATCCGGCGACGGATCTGGCGATCGGCCGGGCTCAGGGACGCCGGTAGATCTCGGGGTCGTAGATTTCCATCAGGCTGCCGGGGCTTCTCGGCGGCACAAAACCGAAACCGGCGTAGAGGCCGTGGGCATCGGAGGTGGCGAGGGAGAGACGGCGCAGCCCTTGCAGCTCCGGGTGGGCGAGGATGGCTGCCACCAGGGCCTTGCTGTGACCGCGCCCGCGATGTTAGGGCAGCACGAAGACGTCGGCGAGATAACCGAAGGTGGCCTTGTCTGTGATGACCCGGGCGAAGGCGACCTGCTGGCCGTCGAGATAGGCTCCGAAGCACAGGGAGTGGTTGATGGCCCGCTGCAGGTTGGCGAGGGGAATGCCGAGGCACCAGTAGGCCTCTTCACTGAGGAAACGGTGAATGAGCGGGACGTCGAGGCGCCCCTTGTCGTCGCTTATCTCAAGCGCACGTTCTGTGGTCTGCATCCTGGCTCCTTGCCGTGATGAAAAAAGAAAGGCCCCTAAGGGGGCCTTCCAGTGTACTCAAATCACGACCTCAGGCCAGCCTGAAGGTTTGACAATGGGTGCCAGCATCAGGCCAGCTTGAAGGCCTGGATATGGCTGTCCAGCGTCTGGCTGTGGTGTTCCACCAGTTCGGAGGCATCTTTCAGCTCCCGCAGCACCACGACGGAGCCTTCCACCACCTGTTTGACCTGCTCCAGGTTGGCATTCATCTCCTCGGCCACCGAGCTCTGCTGCTCGGAGGCGGCGGCGATCTGGCGGTTCATGTCGGCCACTCCCTGCACCCGCTGCACTATGGTGTCGAGCTGGGTACCTGCCTGGGTCACCTGCTCCACCCCCTTGTCCGCCTGCTGCACGCTCTCGGCCATCAGGCCGACGGCCTGGCGGGCGTTGCCCTGAAGCTGCTCGATCATCTTCTGGATCTCGACGGTGGCCGCCTGGGCACGGTTCGCGAGTTCGCGCACCTCGGAGGCGACCACGGCAAAACCGCGACCTGCCTCACCGGCGCGGGCGGCCTCGATGGCGGCGTTCAGGGCCAGCAGGTTGGTCTGCTCGGAGATGCTGCGGATGGTGTCCACCACGGATCCGATGCGATCGACTCCGTGCTCCACTTCGTTGACCACGGTGGAGGAGCGCTGGATGTTGCCGGAGAGAGTGTCGATGGTGTTGACGGTAGCCGCCACGCAGCGGCTGCCCTCCTCGGCCAGCTGGCTGGTTCCGGCGGTGGCGTGGGACGCCTGCTCCGCGTGGTTGGCCACTTCTCGAATGGCACCGACCATCTGGCTCATGGCGCTGGCAAGCTGCTCAATCTGGGTGAACTCCTCGTTGATGGCCTCGTTCGCCTCATCCATACAGAGAGTCACCTGGGAGGCGATCTCGTTGAGCTCCTTGCAGGCGGCACGCTGGGTCCCGAACACCTCCTTGAGGTTCTCCTGGGAGTGGGCCACCGCCTTGGCGATGTCGCCGAACTCGTCCCGGGACTTGAGCAGCACGCTGTGGCTGAGATCCTTGTTGGCGAAACGCTCCAGCAGCCCCACCAGGTAGTGGACCTGCTTGACCATGAGGCGGGAGCCGGTGAGCAGCAGCACCACGAAGACGACCCCCATGAGCGCCGTCTCCACCAGCCCGGTCCAGAGCAGGCGATCGGCGATGGTGTTGGCCATGGCGGCATCAATGCCCTCGCTGAGCAGGGTCGCTTCCAGGTTGCTGGCATCGAACCAGAGTTTGGCCAGCAGCAGCAGGGTGCTGAACACCATGAGCAGCACCACCTTGGGCACTAGTCGGATGTTGCTCATGCGCCTCTCCAGCGGGTTCAACTGCATAATTTTTCTCCTTTCAACGTCCATTATTCCTTTGCCGTCATAGCTATCGGCATTATCTTCCTTTTTATTAATTTGCACCGTGCTTAAAGTTGGAAATTGTATGCGATATCACTTAACTCATTTGCGTACCATGGATCTGCTGATGGGGTTTCTCTCCGTGATTTCGGTTTGCCTGGTGGCTGCTCGCTGGCTGGGGCACGGTGAACTGAGCCCCCAGACTTTACAGCTCTTTTATGATGTCGACAGTCTGATCTGCTACTTCTTCCTCGCTCACTTCGCCTATGGCTGGGCGCGCGCCTCCGACAGGATGGCCTTCTTCAAGAGCAACTGGTTCTATCTGCCCGGCAGCCTGCCCATGGTGGAACAACTGCGCTGGGCGCGGCTCATCCAGCTGTGGCGGGTCTACCAGTTGCTCCGGGACAGACCGGATCTGCTGGCCATGTTCCGTCGTGAACGCAACGAAACCACCCTCTCCGGCATTCTCTTCCTCTTCTTCCTGTTGCTGGGGGTCGGCTCCGGCGTCATGTACTGGCTGGAAACGGGACAACCCGGCAGCCAGATCCAGACTCCTTACGATGCCTTCTGGTGGACGCTGGTGACCCTCTCTACCGTGGGATACGGGGATCTGGTGCCCAAGACGGAGGAGGGGCGCTTCGTCGCCAGCCTGCTGATCCTCTTTGGAGTGGGGTTGTTTGGCGCCCTCAGCGGCTTCATGGCCAGCCTGTTCGTCCATCCCGGCAAGACCAACGACGACACTGCGGTGTGGCGACGCCAGCAGAGCGAGCAGCAGGCGCAACTGCTCAAAGAGCTCAAGGCCTTGCGCGCCGAGGTGCAGGCGCTGAAACAGAAGTAGGTGCGACGTCTGGAATGGTCGCGTCGTAAACCGGCGGTGCTGCGAGACAGCTCTCACTCGGGGAGATGGCGCTTTTCTTTGCTTGTCCTTTGACCCGCAGGCGGCTTAACATTCGGCCTGCAACCTAATCCAACGAAGAGAATCGATCGACCATGCGCGCCCTTCTCGGGATCCTGATCTGCTTGTGTGCCCAACAGGCACTGGCCGATACCCGCTATGTTTCAGACAACATCTTTACCTATATCCACAACGGTCCGGGTACCCAGTACCGGATCCTCGGCAGCGTCAAGGCAGGTGAGCCGCTGGAGGTCAAGGCGGTGAACCAGGAGGCCGGATTCACCCAGGTGGTGGACGGTCGTGGCCGCGAGGGCTGGATCAAGAACAGCGAGCTGCAGGGGGAGATCAGCCTGCGTGAACGCCTTCCCCAGGTTCAGAAAGAGCTGGACGAAGCCAAGGCCCGTCTGCTGAACCTCAATGGCGACAACGAGAAACGCTTCGCCGAGAAGGATGGCAAGATAGCCGAGCAGAGCAAGGAGATCGCCAGCCTCAAAGCCCGTCTGGACAGCCAGAGCGCCGAGATGAGCAGCCTCAAGGAACAGAACGACGCCCTGACCCAGAGCTATGACAACCGTGAGCACGACATGCAGATGGACTGGTTCATCCGCGGTGGTGCCATGGTGGGGGGCGGCATCCTGCTCGGGATCCTCCTGCCCATGCTCCCGCGCCGTCGCAAGAGCAGCGAGCGCTGGATGAACTGATCGCCCGGGCGGTCAACAGGATGAAAGGTCGCCAGAGGCGGCCTTTTTCATGGTGTGTCTGGCGAGAAGAGGGCCATGTCGGGGGTCGCCATCGGCCCTTCCCGCTCGTAAGATGAGGCGAACGATCCTGTGCCGCGCGCATTCTCAACAAGAGCCTTCATCATATGTCATCAACTGAACAGGCCTGCTGGTTCGTGCTGGGGGGCGATCACCTCGTCCTGCTGGATGAACAGGGGCGCATTCCAAAAGGGGCCCGCGCCGTTTTGCCCCCCCATCTGCACACCGCCCCCTTCGAGCGCTTCGACGAGTGGGATGGCCTGCCTTGCCATCTGCTGGATCTGGGCACGGAGGCGGAGACCGGGGCCATGGCCCCGCTGCGCCAGCTCATGGTGGCGGGGGACGAAGAGGGCTTTCGCCTCGCAGGACGGGCCTGGCAGCTCGCCACTTTTCGCCGTACCCATCGTTTCTGCGGTGAGTGCGGCGCCCCCATGACCCCGAGGGAAGGGGAGTGGGCCCAGGGGTGTCATCACGGCCATGTCGTCTATCCGCGCATCTCCCCCTGCATCATCGTCGCGGTGCGCAAGGGGCCGGCCATCTTGCTGGCAGCCCACCGCCGTCACTATCAGGCGGATGATCCCATGTATACCGTGCTGGCCGGCTTCGTGGAGGCTGGGGAGAATCTGGAGCAGTGCGTGGCGCGGGAGGTGTTCGAGGAGAGCGGCATCCGGGTGACCAATGTGCGTTACGTGGCGAGCCAGCCCTGGCCCTTCCCCCACAGCCTGATGATGGGCTTCACCGCCGACTACGAGAGCGGCGAGATCCGGGTGCAGGATGACGAACTGGTGGCGGCAGGCTTCTTTGAGGCTGACCGGCTGCCGCGCTTGCCCCCTCATGGCACCATAGCGCGCCGGCTCATCGAACAGTGCCTCGCCGAGGCGCGTTGAGGGAAAACGGGGGCGCTTGTATGCGCCCCCTCACATCTTTGCACTCCTGCGGCGATGTGCGGCGTCAGGGTCGCCCTCAGCCTTGCACAAAGTGGTATCATGTCCGCCATTTTATGCGTGACATGACTCAGGAACTGGGATGAAAGAGCTGAAAAACGATCGATACCTGCGTGCCCTGCTGCGCCAGGAAGTGGACATGACCCCGGTATGGATGATGCGTCAGGCTGGCCGTTATCTGCCGGAATACAAGGCGACCCGCGCCGTTGCGGGGGATTTCATGTCCCTGTGTCGCAACGCCGAGCTGGCCTGTGAAGTCACCCTGCAGCCCCTGCGCCGCTATCCACTCGATGCCGCCATCCTCTTCTCCGACATCCTGACCGTGCCCGATGCCATGGGGCTGGGCCTCTACTTCGAACACGGGGAAGGCCCGCGCTTCGAGCGCCCGATCACCTCCATGGCCGACGTGCAGGCCCTGCCCATCCCGGATCCGGAAGACGAGCTCGGCTACGTGATGAATGCGGTGCGCACCATCCGCCGCGAGCTCAAGGGCGACGTGCCGCTCATCGGCTTCTCCGGCAGCCCCTGGACCCTGGCCACCTACATGGTGGAGGGGGGCAGCTCCAAGGCGTTCACCAAGATCAAGCAGATGATGTATGCAGAGCCGCAGACCCTGCACCTGCTGCTCGACAAGCTGGCGGACAGCGTGATTAGCTATCTCAACGCCCAGATCAGGGCGGGTGCCCAGGCGGTCATGGTGTTCGATACCTGGGGCGGCGTGCTCACCCCGCGGGATTACCGCGACTTTTCCCTGCAGTACATGCACAAGATCGTCGATGGCCTGATCCGTGAACATGAGGGCCGCCGTGTGCCGGTCACCCTGTTCACCAAGAACGGCGGCCAGTGGCTGGAGCAGATCGCCGCCACCGGCTGCGATGCCCTGGGGCTGGACTGGACCACCGACATCGCGGACGCCAAACGCCGGGTGGGCGACAAGGTGGCGCTGCAGGGCAACATGGATCCCTCCATGCTCTACGCCACCCCGGAGCGGATCCGCGAAGAGGTCGCCACCATTCTGGCCGGTTTCGGTCATGGCAACGGCCATGTCTTCAACCTGGGGCACGGCATCCATCAGGATGTGGACCCGGAACATGCTGGCGTGTTCGTCAACGCGGTGCATGAGCTCTCCGCCCGGTACCACGGTCGCTGAGTGCGGCAAACAGCGTGATGAACGGGGCCTGCGGGCCCCGTTTTGCTGTCCGTGACACAGGGGGCTGCATCCTGGTCGCGGCTCGGGTTACACTGCACCCCCATGTTGGCAGTCGTGGCCGGGATGGGGTCGTTGAGGGGCAGGAGGCTGGATGGAGAAGCGGGCGTGGGATTGGGGCATCGACCTTGGCGGGACCAAGTGCGAGTGCGTGGTGCTAGATGGCGACGAGGTGTTGCTGCGCCACCGCATTCCCACTGAACGGCGCGGCGGCTACCAGCACATGCTGGGCCAGATCGCCAAACTGGTGGACGAGTGTGCCGCCAAACTCGGTCAGCGTCCTGCACTCATCGGCATGGGGACGCCAGGGGCCCGGGACCCCCAGACCGGGCTGCTGAAAAACAGCAACACCACCGAGTTCAACGGCAAGCCGCTCAAGGAAGATCTTGAGCGCAGGCTGGGCGTCCCCGTGCTCATCGCCAACGACGCCAACTGTTTTGCCCTGGCGGAAACCCATCTGGGGGCGGTGCGCCAGCAGCATCCCGATGCAAAAGTGGTGTTTGGCATCATCATGGGCACCGGGGTCGGGGCCGGCATCGTCATCAACGGCCAGATCCTCAACGGTCACCACGGCATCGCCGGGGAGTGGGGGCACAACGTCCTGTTGCCGGAGGGGCCAGAGTGCTACTGCGGCAAGCGCGGCTGCGTCGAAACCCTCATCAGCGGCCCGGCGCTGGAGGCCTGGTACGAGGCCAGGACCAAACGCCGTCTCTCGCTCGCCCAGATTGCTGCGGCCAGTGCCCATGATCATGTCGCCAGGCTCACCATGGACAGGTTGCACCTGCTGTTCGGCCAGGCCCTCGCCAACGTGATCAATATTCTCGATCCGGACGTCATCGTCATCGGTGGCGGCGTGGGCAATGTGCAGAGCCTCTATCGCGCCGGGCGCGAAACGGTATTGCCCCTCCTGTTCAACCCCCGCTTCGCCACCCCCATGATAGCGCCGGCTCTGGGGGACAGCGCCGGGGTATTCGGTGCCGCACTGCTGGCCCGCGGCGTCTTTCGCGAGGCACTGCTCTCGTGAGTCGCCCCTTCCTCCCATCCCTTTGTCGCAGCTAAGGACACAACGTTTCCATGATCAAGATTGCCATCAACGGCTATGGCCGCATCGGCCGCAACGTGCTGCGGGCCCTCTACGAGAGCGGCCGCGACAAGACCATCAAGATAGTGGCCATCAACGAGCTGGCTGCCCCCGAGGCCATGGTGCACCTGACCCGCTTTGACACCAGCCACGGCCGGTTCCGCTATCCGGTACAACTGGCGGGCAACAGCATGCAGGTGGGGGAGGATCTCATCGCCCTGTTTGCCGAGAAGGATCCGTCCAGGCTGCCCTGGCGGGCGCTGGGGGTGGATGTGGTGCTGGACTGCACCGGGGTGTTCGGCTCCCGGGCCGATGCCGAGCTGCATCTGGGGGCGGGAGCGGGCAAGGTGCTCTTCTCCCATCCGGCGGACGCGGACGTGGACGCCACCATCGTCTACGGGGTCAACCACCAGGTGCTGACCGGGCGGGAGCGGATCGTCTCCAACGCCTCCTGTACCACCAACTGCGTGGTCCCCGTCATCGAAACATTGCATCGAGAATTCGAGATAAATTGTGGTACTATTACGACAATTCATTCGGCCATGCACGATCAGCAAGTCATCGATGCCTATCACGGCGACTTGCGCAGAACCCGGGCAGCCAGCCAGTCCATCATCCCGGTGGACACCAAGCTGGCAAAGGGGTTGGAACGTATCCTTCCCCACTTTGCCGGCAAGTTCGAGGCGATCGCGGTACGGGTACCGACCATCAATGTAACCGCCATGGATCTGAGCATTACTGTTCGTAAAAAAGTGACAGTTAGTGACGTAAATCAAGCCCTGCAACGGGCATCCAGAGGTACATTACACGGTATTCTGGACTACACGGAAGAGCCACTGGTCTCCGTAGACTTTAATCATGATGCACACTCCTGCATCATTGATGGTACCCAGACCCGGGTCAGCGATGCCAACCTCGTCAAGATGTTGATGTGGTGCGATAACGAATGGGGCTTCGCCAACCGCATGCTGGATACCACCCAGGCCATGATGGCCGCAGGCTGAGAGTCTGCACCGGGCGCAAGGTTACTGTTTTTTTAACATTACCTGAAAATATATAGAGGACTGAATATGTCTGTTATCAAGATGACCGACCTGGATCTGGCGGGCAAACGCGTTCTGATCCGTGCTGACCTGAACGTGCCGGTAAAAGACGGCAAGGTCACTTCCGATGCACGTATCGTTGCGACTCTGCCGACCATCAAGCTGGCTCTGGAAAAGGGCGCCAAGCTGATGATCACCTCCCACCTGGGTCGTCCGACCGAGGGTGAATACAACGAAGAATTCTCCCTGGCTCCGGTTGTCAACTATCTGAAAGACGCACTGTCCTGCCCGGTTCGTCTGGCCAAAGACTACCTGGATGGCGTAGACGTCGCCGCCGGTGAGCTGGTTGTGCTGGAAAACTGCCGTTTCAACAAAGGCGAGAAGAAGAACACCGAAGAGCTGGCCAAAAAATACGCCGCCCTGTGTGACGTCTTTGTAATGGATGCGTTCGGTACTGCTCACCGTGCCGAAGGCTCCACCTACGGTGTGGCCCAGTTCGCGCCGGTTGCCTGTGCAGGCCCCCTGCTGGCCGGTGAGCTGGAAGCCCTGGGCAAAGCCATGCTCAAGCCCGAGCGCCCCATGGTTGCCATCGTGGGTGGCTCCAAGGTCTCCACCAAGCTGACCGTGCTGGAATCCCTCTCCAAGATCGCTGACCAGCTGGTGGTCGGTGGTGGCATCGCCAACACCTTCATCGCTGCTGCCGGTCACAACGTCGGCAAGTCCCTGTGCGAGCACGACCTGATCGACACCGCCAAGAAACTGGCTGCCGAAACCAACATTCCGGTGACCACCGACGTGGTTGTGGGTAGCGAATTCTCCGAATCCACCCCGGCCACCATCAAGTCCGTGTCCGACGTGACTGACGGCGACATGATCTTCGACATCGGTCCGGATTCCGCCAAGGCCCTGGCCGACATCATCATGAACGCCAAGACCATCCTGTGGAACGGCCCGGTCGGCGTGTTCGAGTTCGACCAGTTCGCTGAAGGCACCAAGGTGATCGCCGAAGCCATCGCCGCTTCCCCGGCCTTCTCCATCGCTGGCGGTGGTGACACCCTGGCTGCCATCGACAAGTTCGGCATCGCCGACAAGGTCTCCTACATCTCCACCGGCGGCGGCGCCTTCCTGGAGTTCGTAGAAGGCAAGGTACTGCCGGCTGTCGCGATTCTCGAAGAGCGCGCCAAAGCCTAATTGACCCGGGACGGGGGGCAAAAGCCTCCCGTTTCGTTTATCATGTGGCCGCTGTGCCGGTTCATGATGAACCCCCCACTTTTTATTAACGGCATACGAGACAGGACGATTAAACATGTCTAAGAAAATTTTCGACTTCGTAAAACCCGGCGTGATCACTGGTGATGACGTTCAGAAAGTGTTCGCCATCGCCAAGGAAAACGGCTTCGCTCTGCCGGCCGTCAACTGCGTCGGTACCGACTCCGTGAACGCCGTGCTGGAAGCTGCTGCCAAGGTCAAAGCCCCGGTTATCGTACAGTTCTCCAACGGTGGTGCCGTGTTCACCGCCGGCAAGGGTCTGAAGCTGGAAGGCCAGCAAGCTGCCATCCTGGGTGCCATCTCCGGTGCCAAGCATGTGCACGCCGTTGCCGAAGCCTACGGTGTACCGGTGATCCTGCACACCGACCACGCCGCCAAGAAGCTGCTGCCGTGGATCGACGGTCTGCTGGACGCGGGCGAGAAGCACTTTGCCGAAACCGGCAAGCCGCTGTTCTCCTCCCACATGCTGGATCTGTCCGAAGAGTCTCTGGAAGAGAACATCGACATCTGCTGCGAGTACCTGACCCGCATGGCCAAGATGAACATGACTCTGGAGCTGGAACTGGGCTGCACCGGCGGTGAAGAAGACGGCGTGGACAACAGCCACCTGGACCAATCCTCCCTGTACACCCAGCCGGAAGACGTGGCCTACGCCTACGAGCGTCTGTCCAAGATCAGCCCGCGCTTCACCATCGCTGCCTCCTTCGGCAACGTGCACGGTGTGTACAAGCCGGGTAACGTCAAGCTGACTCCGAAGATCCTGGACAACTCCCAGAAGTACGTCTCCGAGAAGTTCGGTCTGCCTGCCAAGTCCCTGGACTTCGTGTTCCACGGTGGCTCCGGCTCTACCCTGGAAGAGATCCGCGAATCCATCTCCTACGGCGTGGTGAAGATGAACATCGACACCGACACCCAGTGGGCGACCTGGGAAGGCGTGCTGAACTTCTACAAGTCCAACGAAGCCTACCTGCAAGGCCAGCTGGGCAACCCGGAAGGTGCCGACAAGCCGAACAAGAAGTTCTACGATCCGCGCGTATGGCTGCGTGCCGGTCAGACTTCCATGATCGCGCGTCTGGAGAAGGCCTTCTCCGACCTGAACGCCATCGACGTACTGTAATTCGCAGCACCTTGATTGCATGAAAAGGCGCCCTTCGGGGCGCCTTTTGCATTTCTGTGATCCTGATGGGCTGGATTGGGGATGGGGGGCTGATACCAATCGGATTAAACATTAGGTCAGTTTTATCCAATCTCGGCTACAAAGTGACATCACCCGCTCCACATCGGCA